>JAGVII010000715.1 GCA_020056155.1 Afipia sp. | reverse complement strand
TCGCCGTCAGCGATGGCGACGGCGGCACCACGCCTGCAACCTTCGACGTCACCATCACGGGCACCAACGACGCGCCGGTGATCGCGGCGGATATGTCAGGTACCCAGGGTACCAATATTCACGACTTCACGGAGGCCAATGGCGGTCTCACCACGTCCGGCACTCTTGGGGTAACGGATGTCGATGTGACCAACACGGTTACAGCGTCTGTCTTCGACGTTGCAATCGGCGGAACCGGGTCCACGTATCTGCCCCAGGGGCTCGATAGCGCAACGCTCAAAACGATGCTTTCGGTCGATACCGGCAACATCATCGGAAACGCTGATACGACCGGAACGATCCACTGGACTTTCGATTCCGGCCAGCAGGCGTTCGACTTCCTTGCAGCGGGTGAGACGCTCGTTCTTACCTATACCATTCGTGCGACGGACAGCGATTCGACGCACGCGACGGGCGACGAGACCGTGGTCGTGAAGATCACCGGCACCAACGATGCGCCGACAGTTGCCGCGACTACAATGCCGACCACCCTTGTCGACACCGCTGCGGCGGACACCTTCGCGACCCAGACGGGTTCGCTCGTCGGGTCCGACCCCGATAGCGGAGAGACGGCTTCGCTCACGTATACGGCATACGATTCCACAACGAGCACCTATGGAAATTCCGCGGTCGTCGGCCAGTATGGGTCGCTGACGGTCAACAGCGACGGAACCTACAACTATGTTCCGGACGCGGCTGCAATCAACGCACTGGATGCCGACAGTTACACGGACACCTTCACGGTGCGGACGACCGACATCCACGGCGCGAGCGGCATCGCGACGTTCACGGTGAACGTCACCGGCGCAAACGATGCGCCCATCGTGGCTGCCGCACTTACCCTGAACACGACAGAGGGCGACGCGCCGGTCGTAAGGGACCTGCTTCAGGGGGCGACAGATGCCGATACCGGTGAAACCGCGACGCTGACTGTTACCAATATCCGCTATTCCATCGACGGCGCCCCCGAAACCACGACGACCCCGGTTGGGATTACTTTCCCCGACGCGCACACGATCAATATCGATGCGGCAGGTATTCATCATCTTCCGGCCGGTGAAACCGAGACCATCGAGGTTCGTTACGACGTAACGGATGTTCACGGCGCTACCGTCGCGCAGACCGAGACCATCACTATCACCGGTCTGAATGATAGGCCCGAGCTTGCTGCGGGCACAAACCTGACGACGATCACGGAAGATCAAACAACAAACGCCGGTCAGTCGGTCGGCTCGTTCGCTACCGGAATCTCCGATGCCGACGATGGTGCGCTGAAGGGTGTGGCGATCACCGGCTATACGAGCCAGAATGGACACTGGGAGTATTCGATCAACGACGGATTGAACTGGACGACGTTCGGAACTTACTCATCAAACTCCGGATTGCTTCTCGCGAGCGACGACAAGGTGCGTTTTGTTCCGAACGGAGAGAATGGCGGCACCGAAACGTTGACCTATGTCGCGTGGGATCAGACCTCGGGCACGCATGGACAGACGGCCAACACCGCATTGGCCGAGCATTGGGCGGCGTTCTCGCAAGACAGTCAGACGGCGTCGTTGACCGTCACCGATGTCAATGATGCGCCGGCTATCTCATCTGACAGCTTTCAGGTATCGGGAGCAGGTGGACCAACCGATCCGACAACAGTTGTCGGGCTATCGGTGTCGGACCCCGATGCGGGCGATATGTTTACTGTAACAGCCAGCGCTCTGTCGGGCAGCAGCGTGAGCGCGGCTAACGGCGATCCGCTACCGACGGGACCGATGACGCTCAGCGCCGTCAACGGACTTCTGACGGACGGAATCAAGTATGATCCGACGACCGCACCGGAAACTGACAGGCTCACGGTCACGATTACCGACAACCACCAACTCAGCGATACCCTGAATTTCATTTTCAATCAGACGGGCCAGAACGGCGCGACGCTGGTAAGCACCGCGGAGAAGGACATACTTTTTGCGACGGAATCGCCAGACACGTTCGTATTCGCGCCGGGCTCCAATCACGACAACATTATTGACTTCACGGCTGGAAGCGACCTGATCGATCTGCAGGCTTACACATCCATCGATGCAACAGCCCTCACGGAGTTGCTTGCAGACGCCACACACCCTGTCGCGAGCGACACGCTGCTCCATCTCAACGGCACCACGGATACCTTGCTCCTCAAGGGTGTCGCCACGCTGAATGCCAGCGATTTCATCCTCCACGCCTGATGCGCGGACAGGACCGAAAACATTAACTTCGATGATGTTTCCGGCTGCACGAGCCGCTCGTGTCATGGCATGATGGACCGGTCGCCGTGCACGATTCATGAACCGCAGATTGGCGCTCTGACGGCAGCCGGCAAGCCAGGTATCGATGCAGTCCGCTAAGACGACAGGTCAGGCTCATTCGCCCCGTTCCGAACTGGGCGCGGCGCTGCGCGCCTGCCGCAGTGCGTTTATCGGCGTCGGCGTGATGAGCTGCGTCATCAACGTTCTTTATCTGACCGGCTCGTTCTTCATGCTGGAGATCTACGACCGGGTGCTGCCGAGCCGCAGCATCCCGACGCTGGTCGGCCTGATCGTGCTGGCGGGCGGACTTTACATCGTCCAGGGCATCCTCGACCTGATCCGCGGCCGCATCCTGATCCGGATCGGATCGGCGCTCGACGAAATGCTCAGCCGCCGTGTCTATGACGTTGTCGTCCGGATGCCGCTGCTGGTGGGCAACCGCAGCGAAGGGCTGCAGCCGCTGCGCGATCTCGACAATGTCCGCTCGTTCCTCTCGGGCATGGGGCCGGGCGCGCTGTTCGATCTGCCGTGGCTGCCGCTATATCTCGCAATCTGTTTCGCTTTCCATCCCCTGATCGGCGTGACGGCGACGGTTGGCGCCGTTCTCCTGATCGCGCTGACCATGCTGACCGAATACCTGACCGACGAGCCCATGAAGCGCTCCACGGGTCTGGCGATGCGCCGGCAGGACCTCGCACTGGCGAGCCGCCGCAATGCCGAGGTGCTGGCCGCGATGGGCATGTCCGGCCGTGTCGGGCGGCGCTGGGAGGAGTCCAACCGCGACTACCTCGCGAGCAACCAGCGGGCCAGCGACGTGTCGGGTGGGCTCGGCGCCATCGCCAAGGTCATGCGCATGATGCTGCAGTCCGCCGTGCTCGGTGTCGGCGCGTATCTGGTCATCAACCAGCAGGCCACCGCGGGCATCATCATCGCCGGGTCGATCCTCAGCGCGCGGGCGCTGGCACCGGTCGATCTCGCTATCGCACACTGGAAAGGCTTCGTGGCCGCCCGGCAAAGCTGGCACCGGCTCAACCGGCTGCTGGGCATGCTGCCGGAGCAGGGCGCTCCGACCTTGCTGGAACCACCGGCCGGCAAGGTCTCCGTCGAGGCCCTCACCATCAGCCCTCCGGGCGATCAGAAAGTGGTCGCGCAGGACATCACCTTCGCGGTTGAGGCCGGACAGGGCGTCGGCGTCATCGGTCCCAGCGGATCGGGCAAGTCCTCGCTGGCGCGGGCGCTGGTCGGGGTCTGGCAGCCGCTGCGGGGCAAGGTGCGGCTGGACGGCGCGGCGCTCGATCAGTGGTCGCCGGAGGTCCTCGGCCGCCACATCGGTTACCTGCCGCAGGACGTGGAACTGTTCGCGGGCACCATCGCCCAGAACATTTCGCGCTTCGAGGACGATGCATCGCCGGAAAGCATCATTGCAGCGGCCCGCGAAGCGCGCGTCCACGATCTGATTATCGGCATGAAGGACGGCTACGACACCCAGATCGGCGATCAGGGCAGCGTGCTGTCGGCCGGTCAGGCCCAGCGGATCGCGCTGGCGCGGGCGCTCTATGGCAATCCGTTTCTCGTGGTGCTGGATGAGCCGAATTCCAACCTCGACAGCGAGGGCGACGTGGCGTTGAACAAGGCCATCCTTGGCGTCCGTGCGCGTGGGGGCGTCGTGGTTGTGGTCGCCCACCGCCCGATCGGCATCGAGAGCGTCGATTTCATTCTGGTCATGAAGGATGGGCGGGTTCAGGCGTTCGGCCCCAAGGAGGCGGTTCTTGGCCAGGTGCTGCAACGCCCTGTCGCGGCCCCGCCCGCCATCAAGATCGTGTCGGACAAGGGAGGAGGCCCACCATGAGCAAGCCGAACCTCGCCAGAACAGAAGGCACTGTGCGCCGGATATTCACTGCCTTGTTCTCACCGCTCGAACGCCTCTCGATCTTCAAGAGCCTCGATCAGCCGGGATCGCGCAGATCCATCCGGTTTCATTTGATCGCGGGACTTGTCGTGGTCACGCTGCTGACATGCGGGATCGGGGGCTGGGCCTCGACCGCGCAGATATCCGGCGCGCTGATCGCACCGGGCTCCATCGTGGTCGATTCCAACGTCAAGAAAGTGCAGCACCCGACCGGTGGCGTGGTCGGCGAGGTGAGGGCGCGCGACGGCGACCGCGTCAAGGCCGGTGACATCGTGGTGCGCCTCGACGACACGGTGACCAAGGCTAGCCTTGCGATCGTCACCAAAGGTCTGGACGGACTGCTGGCACGCCGGGCACGATTGCTGGCGGAGCAGGATGGCGCAGACCGCATTACCTTTCCGCCGGAACTGATGGACTCGTTCGCCAATCCGGATGTCCGGTCGCTGATCGGCAACGAGGTCAAACTGTTTCAGGTTCGCTCATCCGGCCGGGTCAATCAGAAAGCCCAGCTCAAGGAGCGCATCGCGCAGCTCAGGGAAGAGATCGGGGGGCTCGAGGCGCAGGAAAACGCCAAGTCTCGCGAGATCGAACTGATTCAGAAGGAGCTTGTCGGCGTCCGCGATCTCTACGCGAAGAATCTCGTGCAGATTTCACGGCTGACGGTCCTTGAGCGCGACGCCGCGCGTCTCGATGGCGACCGCGCGCAGTTCATAGCCCAGAAGGCGCAGGCCAAGGGCAAGATCACCGAAATCGAACTGCAGATCATCCAGATCGACAAGGATCTCTCCAGCGAGGTCTCCAAGGAGATGCGCGAGATCAACGACAAGATCGGCGAGTTCGTCGAGCGCAAGGTGACCGCCGAGGATCAGCTGCGCCGCGTCGATATCCGTGCGCCGCTGGATGGCATGGTGCTTCAGTCGACGGTTCATACCGTCGGCGGCGTCATTACGGCCGGCGATGCGATCATGCTGATCGTGCCGGAATCCGACAATCTGTCCGTCGAAGCCAAGGTCAATCCGCAGGACATCGATCAGTTGCGGATCGGGCAGAAGACGCTGCTGCGGCTGTCCGCCCTCAATCAGCGCACCACGCCTGAACTGAACGGGACCATCAGCCGTATTTCGCCGGACACCACCACTGACCAGCGCACCGGCCAAAGCTATTATACCATCCGCATATCGCTGCCGCCGGAAGAGGTGGCGCGGCTCGGCGAAGTCAAACTGATCCCCGGCATGCCGGTCGAGGCTTTTGTACAGACCGGCGAGCGCACCATGATATCCTATCTCGCGAAGCCGCTGAGCGACCAGCTCATGCGCGCGTTTCGAGAGAAGTGAGCGATATCGGCTAACGGCATGGTTGGGGCGATACTGAAATCGGTGGTCCGTTTTCTCGCGCGCCTCAGGCACTTTGCGAGGCTTTTTGGCTACGCGCGGCTCCTGTGCCTGCTGCTTCTGGTCGCCATGCTCGCCGTCCGCGTCGTGGACCCTATCCCGCTCGAGGAGTTGCGGGTCCGCACCTTCGACGGGTATCAGATCCTCAAGCCGCGCGAGACCACGCAACGCCCTGTCGTCATTATCGATATCGATGAAAAGAGCCTCGCCCAATTCGGGCAATGGCCGTGGCCGCGCACACGCGTCGCAGATCTTGTTCAGCGCCTGACCGATCTGGGCGCCGCGGCGATTGCCTTCGATATCGTCTTCGCGGAGCAGGATCGGCTTTCGCCCGCCATCGCCGCCGATACCTATCGCGATCTGGATGAAGCAAGCCGGGCAAAATTGCGCGCGCTGCCGAGCAACGATCAGGTGCTCGCCGACGTGCTGCGGAAATCCCCTGTGGTGCTCGGCGAATCCGGCCTGCCGC
>JAGVII010000070.1 GCA_020056155.1 Afipia sp. | reverse complement strand
GCATTTGAAATCGGCGTCATCGAGCAACTCGGCGCGCAAACCCTCAGCGTCGGCGAGGTAAGCGGCACGCGCCTGCGTATTCTCACCGATCGGGTCGATAACTGGAAATTCGGCCAGCGCATTCCCGTCCGGCTTCAGGCCGGGCGGCTCCACCTGTTCTCGAAAGCAACGGGACAGCGACTCTAGGTCACCAAGAAACCAGAACGAATATTCACAACAGTGAATTGTCATGGGAGACAAGGAAATGTCTAAGAACGGGAAATCGAATATCGACCGCCGCACGCTCATCAAGGGCGCCGGCGCGGTCGGCGCCGGAATCGCGGCGGGTACGCTCGGCGCGCCAGCAGTTTGGGGGCAGGGCAAGAAGACAATCCGCTTCCTCAACACTGAAACATCCATCGACAGCATTCGCGCGCTGAAGGTGGCATGCGCCGAGTACGAACGGATGACCGGCACTAAGGTCGTGGTGGATTCCGTGCCGCTCGACGATGCCTTCACCAAGGTGACGACCTCGCTGCGCGGCGGTCAGCCTTACGACATCGCGACGTTTGCCTTCGTCGGTCACGTCCTGCTGCTGCAGGCGGAAGGGCATTTGATGCCGCTGACCGAACTGACCAGCAAATACAAGTGGGGTCCGAAGATTCTCTTCCCCATCAAGGGCGAAACCTACTGGTATCCCTTCGACTACAACCTGGCGTGGATCTACTACCGCAAGGATCTCTACGAGAAGAAGGGCCTGAGCGTCCCCAAGACCTGGGCCGACATGCTCAAGAACTCGCAGGCGCTGAATGAAGATGGCCGTGCGGGCGCCCTGTTCCCGATCGGCAGCAACGGCGCAACCAACTGGCTGTCGCCGGGCTTCATGTGGGCCGAAGGCGTCAAGCTGTTCGACGACAAGTGGAACGTCGCCATCGACAATGCGGCCAATGCACCGAAAGTCGCGGCCTATCTCGATTTCTTCGCCGATCTCTACAAGACCATGCCGTCCGGCACCAGCCAGGCGAGCTTCGGTGAAGTGCTTTCCAACTTCTCCTCGGACAAGGTCGGTCACACGGCCTATGCCGGCCGTATCATCGAGGCGCTCGAGCGCACGTCGCCGGCCCTCGCGACCAAGTACGGAATCATGCCGTACATGGACAGCGCGGGGAAGGCGAAGGCGGTCAACCACGGCTATGACGGCTGGGTGGTGCTGAAGACGCCGAACTCCAGCGAGTCGATGAAGTTCATGAAGTGGTTCACCGAGAACCAGTACATCAACTTCCTGCACACCGCGCCGTTGCACTTCCAGCCGCCGCGCCTCGACGTCTACGAGGACGCACGCTGGCGTGCTCACCCGCTGATCGAGAAGCACAAGGAAGCGGTAGAGACCATGAAGGGCTTTATCGTCGACAAGTCGATAATCCTGACCTCGGTCGATACCGAAGGTCCGGCGCCGGATCTGCGTCCGGGCAAGGTCTTCGAGGGCTTCGTGATCCCCGAGATGCTGCAGAACCGCATCCTGAAGAACATGCCGGCGGCCGAC
Organism: Afipia sp.; assembly: GCA_020056155.1. Lineage (GTDB taxonomy): Bacteria > Pseudomonadota > Alphaproteobacteria > Rhizobiales > Xanthobacteraceae > Afipia. The sequence goes on along the minus strand of JAGVII010000070.1, from coordinate 3,507 downwards.
TGCGTCAAGGCTGCAGGCGACAAGATGCGCAAGCTCACGGCATAAGAAAAGCGTATGCCAACTGCCCGGCCGGATGCTCCCGGCCGGGCTTTTCCCGGAAAGACGAACTTGAGTTCGAAATCGACGATATACACCTTCCTGGTGATCGGACTTCTCGTGACGCTCGTTCTGATCGTCGCGCCGGTGACCTATGCCATCAGTCTGAGCTTCTACAAGCTCGACTCGTTTGTCGGCGAGCCCAAATGGGTCGGCTTCGACAACTACATCGCGATCATGCAGTTGCCGGAATTCTGGCGCGCGCTCTGGAATGGCATGATCTATTCGGCCGGTTCGATCGTGCTGCAAGTGGTGCTCGGGATCGGTTTTGCGCTGATCCTGAATGAGACGTTCCCAGGCCGCAATTTCGTTCGCGGACTGTCGATCCTTCCTTACCTGCTTCCGACGGTCGTTGTGATCCTCACCTTCAAGTGGATGGTGGATGGCAGCATCGGCATCGTCACCAAGGCGATCGCGGCGATGGGATTGCCGCCTGTGAACTGGTTCGAGAGTTCAGGCGCGGCGATGACATCGGTGATTCTCGTCAGCGTGTGGATGTGGACGCCGTTCGTGACGACCTGTTTCCTCGCGGCCTTGCAGACCGTGCCGACGTCGCTCTACGAGGCGGCGCGGGTGGACGGCACCACGGCGGTGCAGCGGTTCTTCCACATCACGCTGCCGATGCTGAAGCCGATACTGACCGTGGTGGTTCTGCTGCGCGCGATCTGGATGTTCAACAAGTTCGACGTGATCTGGCTTCTGACCCGCGGCGGGCCGGTCGGATCGACCGAGCATCTGGCAATCCTGTCCTATCGCCATGCCTTCAGCCTGTTCGACATCGGCGGGGGCGCGGCGATCGCCACGATCTCGTTCGCGATCCTGTCGGTGGCCGTGTTCTTTTACTTCCGCATCTTCCCGCTGGAGGACGATTAATGGCCGCCGTCAAGTCGCTTCCCGCCCGGCTGAGCCTCTATGGCGCCGCGATCGTCATTGCGATCTATTCGGCGTTCCCGATCTACTGGATGTTCATTTCCAGCCTGCGCGAGCCGACGAGCCTGCTCAGCACCGTCTCGCTGGTGCCGGGTCCGTTCACGCTGGAATACTATCGCAACCTGCTCGAACTGACCGACTACCCGACGCATTTCATGAACAGCGTGATCGTCGCGGTGGTCACCGTCGTGGTGACGATGATTTTTTCGGTGATGATCGCCTATGCCGTGACGCGTCAGCGCATCCGGGGCAAGAAGCTGATCGTCGGCGCGATGCTCTACGCCTACATGTTCCCGCCGCTGCTGATCGCGATTCCGATGTTCACGATCTTCGCGCGCCTCGGCCTCAGCGACACCTTGATCGGCCTGATCGCGTCGCATCTGACGCTGACGTTGCCGCTCGGGGTCTGGTTCCTGTGGGGCTTCTTCAAGGGCATGCCGTTCGAACTGGAAGAGGCCGCGATGGTCGACGGCTGCACGCGGCTCGGTGCGTTTCTGCGGGTGGTGCTGCCGTTGTCCCTGCCGGGTCTGATCACGGTGGCGATCTTCTCGTTCCTGCTGTCGTGGACCGACTACACCTTCGCGCTGATCATGATCGGCAGCGACGCCAACAAGACGCTGCCGGTGGGGCTTGCCTCGATGGTGGGATCGTTCGATCTGCGCTGGGGTGAGATCATGGCGGGATCGACGCTGATCGCGCTGCCCCTGTTCGCAGCGTTCGCGCTGTTGACGCAGTATTTCATCCAGGGCCTCGGTGCCGGCGCTGTGAAGGGTTAATCATGGATCTCGGACTGAAGGGCAAGGCCGCGCTGGTGACCGGTGCGGCGAGGGGGATCGGCAAGGCTGAGGCACTGGCGCTCGCGGCCGAAGGATGCTCCATCGCGATCAACGACATCGATCGGGAAGCTGCGGAGGCTACAGCCGCTGAATTGACGGCGGCAGGGACAAAGGCAGTCGTTGCTATTGGTGACGTCTCGGAAGAAGCGGGTGCGGAGGCGGTTGTGCGCGAAGCGCATCGCGGGCTCGGGCATCTCGACATTCTGGTGAACAATGCCGGCGCAGGCGGCCGTCATCTCGGTAGCCTTGCCGAGAACATGTCGCTCGACGATTGGGACATCATTGTCCGGACCCACCTGCGCAGCACGTTTCTTTGCAGCAAGCATGCGGTCCCGCTGATGCGCGAACGAGGTTTCGGACGGATCGTAAATACCTCGTCGATGAACGTCACCGGCGGCGGACGTCCGGGCGTGACGAACTATTCCGCGGCGAAGGCGGGCGTGATCGGATTCACGCGGACGCTGGCCAAGGAGGTCGGCAGCGCCGGGATTACGGTCAACGCAATCGCGCCGGGGTATGTCGAGACCGCGCTGATCGCCGGCTTCTCGGCCGAAAAGCGCGCGATCATTGCCGGACAGAATCCGCTCGGCCGGTTTTGCCAGCCTGAAGAGGTGGGTTCGCTGATCGCATTTCTGTGCTCCACTCAGGCGGCGTTCATCAACGGCGCGCTGATCTGCATGGATGGCGGCAAGCGTGATTTCTTCTGGGGTGACCAATGACCATTCGAGCTTTCGGCGGACCGCACCGTTATGTTCAGGGTCCGGGCGCGCTGAATGAACTGGCAACGCTGGTTCCGCTTTACGGCCGGCGTCCGTTTATCGTTGCAGATGTGGCCGTGATGGGTGTGCTGCGGGAGCAGATCGCTGCATTGCTCAAGCCATGCACCGACAGTCTGGAGTTCGCCGAGTTCTCGGGGGAATGTTCCGCGACGCAGATCGATGCGATGACTGCCAAAGCTGTCGCTGCCAGCAGTGACCTCGTGATCGGGATTGGCGGCGGCAAGGCGATCGATACGGCCAAGGGTGTGCGAATTCTGCGGGGAGGGGCGATCATCGTCCTGCCGACGGTGGCCTCGAACGACGCGCCGACCAGCCGGCTGGCAATCGTCTACACCGACGATCACGTCCTGAAAGAGGTTCGGCTGATGCCGACCAATCCGGACGCTGTGGTCGTGGACACGTCGATTATTGCGCGTGCGCCGCGCAGGTTTTTCGTTGCGGGGATCGGCGATGCGCTCTCGAAGAAGTTCGAGGCGGAGCAGTGCTTCAATTCCGGCGGCATGAATTTCTACAAGGCGCGGCCCGCCGCGCTCGCGGTTTCGATTGCGGACCAGTGCTATCAGGTGATCCGGCGGGATGCTGTCGCGTCCCTCGCCGCATCCGATCGCAAGGAGCCTGACGCCGCGTTCGAGAATATCGTCGAGGCGACGATCCTGCTCAGCGGGCTCGGTTTCGAGAGCGGCGGATTGTCGATCGCGCATTCGCTGACGCGCGGCTTTTCAGCCATCCCCTCGTTGAGCGCATCGCTTCATGGCGAGCAGGTCGCATTCGGTCTTATGACGCAACTCTGCCTCGAGCAGCGGCCGGCAGACTTCCTTGCCGACATGGTGGCGTTCTATCAGGCGGTCGGTTTGCCGACGAGCCTG
>JAGVII010000081.1 GCA_020056155.1 Afipia sp. | reverse complement strand
GTCGACCTGGTAAAACAGGGAGAGGCGCCGGTCGCCAGCGAGGCGGTGCGTCGTATCGACATGCTGTTCGAGATCGAGCGCAGCATTAATGGCAAAACCCCGGAACAGCGGCTTCTCGTACGCCGTGAACGATCGCGGCCGCTCGTTGCCGAGCTTGAAATCTGGATGCGCCAGCAGCAAGCGTTACTCTCCACCAAGAACGACACCGCCAAAGCGATCAACTACCTCTTCAACGGCTGGGCAGCGTTCACCCGCTTCCTCGACGACGGTCGCGTCTGTCTTACGAACAACGCCGCCGAACGAGCGTTGCGGGGTGTGGCGGTCGGAAGAAGGAATTGGACCTTTGCCGGTTCAGACGTTGGCGGCCATCGGGCTGCCGCCGTCTATACCTTGATCGAAACTTGCAAGATGAACGACGTCGATCCGCAAGCCTGGCTCGCGGACGTGCTGGCCAGGCTTCCAGATCACCCCGCGAACAAAGTCAACGAATTGCTTCCCTGGAATTGGAAGGCGAACCAACGGTCAAAGGCCGCCGTTGCTGCCTGAGCGCTTCGCGGTAGTCATCGTGCCTGGGGTGCTGGCCGGATGCGTACGGTTCCGCGGACCCGCGATCGAACACTGCGACGACCGGGCACTCCGGGATGCCGGACCGCTACTCGACCGTGGAAAAAGAACGCAGCGCGGTCCTTGGTTTGGGTGATCGGGATCCCGTCTTGGTTTCCGATGGCGTTTGAGCCCGTCCGTCGGTTAGCCCCGTCGCGCAGGTGAGGATCGAAAGCGCCTGCGAGCACCAATTTTGGAGCTTGCCTCAATCGGCGCATCTTGCACCCGACCCATTCACAGCGCGGCAAGAAAATGCAACTGGTCTAAGCCAATCGCGTTCACCTTGAGCGGACTATCTCAGCCGACCATGGTTGCCGAACCCCTACGCGGACTCGGATACAGCCTCTCTCTCTCCTCCATACCAAGGAGCCAGCGCTTTGACGCAGATGTCGAACACCCTATTCACGATCAAGCTTCCCATGCCGAGAGCAATCAGGCCGACAAACATCAAGTCCACCCGGAACACTTGCTGGGAGATTTGCACGAGGTAACCAAGCCCATACACGGCACCCGCTAGTTCTGCCGCCACAAGCGTCGAAATTGCAGCCGACAAGCTCACCTTAAGACCCGTGATGATGTAAGGGAGTGCGGCCGGCAAGTGCACGAAGAAAAACATCTGCCATCGCTTTGCTCCAAGGCAAAATGCTGCCCGCACCAGAAGCGGACTAACCTCCCTCACGCCTGCTTCCGTGTTGACCCACACTGGAAAGAAGACGCTCCAGGCTACGAGAGCAATTTTGGAGGTTTCACCGATTCCAAACCAAAACACGCCGAAAGGTACGAGGGCAAGCGGCGGAATGGAGCGAAACATTTGCAGAAGTGGGTCTACATAGGCCGCCAAGCGGGGAAGCCGTGCCGTCAGAAGGCCGATAACGATTGCCGGCAGGGCGCCAACCACGAATCCGCCCGCCGCCCTTCTGGCACTTATGGCCGCATGTTTGGCGAGCTCACCACTTTGCAGAAGTTCAAGGCTGCTCTTGAATATGTCTGTCGGAGGCGGAAGCAGCACAGGGTCGACCATTTTGGTCACGCTTAGAAATTGCCATGCGGCCAGGAAAGTTGCGATGCCGATCAACCCCTTGGCCAGATTGACGCCGTTCATGCTTCCCCGGTGTTGCCTGGTCATTCGATCTGCCTCGCGCCCAACGCAGTTCCAAGCCTATTATACAATTCATTGAATTCCGGCCCTGTGCGCGATCGCGGATACTCGCTCGTCACCGGCAAATCTTCGATGATTTGGCCGCCCTGGCCGAGCACGATGATACGTGTCGCCAATGATATCGCCTCTGCAATGTTGTGCGTAACGAATACAATGGTCATTCGGGCTTGCCTATAGATCGCAAGCAATTGTTCCTGCAAATGGGCCCGCGTCATCGCATCCAATGCGGCAAACGGTTCATCCATTAACAGGGCGCGCGGATTTGCGGCCAGCGCTCGTGCAATGGCGGCGCGCTGCTTCATTCCTCCTGAAAGCTGGAACGGATAGTTGCCAGCAGCCTGACCCAGTCCAACCAACTCTAGGTACCGATCAGACGTGGCACGACGTTCTGACCTGCTTACCCCTCGCATGCGGAGCCCAAACTCGACATTCCCGCGTGTCGTTAGCCATGGAAACAGGGAGTACTCCTGAAACACCATCCCGCGCTGGGGATCTGGCCCTCGCACTCTCTGCCCTTCGACAACGATGTCGCCGGAGGTCGGCCGGAGAAAACCCGCGATGAGGCACAACAAGGTTGTCTTTCCGCATCCGCTCTGTCCGAGAACGCAGACGAATTCGCCGTTTTTGATTGTTAGACTGAGATTGAAAATGATCGATTTTGCGCCGACAGAAGCGGCGTACCCAAACGTCACCCCCCGACAATCGATCGCGGAGCGTCCGCCCGTTCGCTGTGAACTCCTTGCGTTCAGTTCAGCGAAGGGAATAGCCGGCGCCGCCGTTGCTATCATACTCGTTTCACGATGCTATCCGTCACGACCTGGTCGAATGACGGCATTTTTGCTCCAGGCTTCACGAGATTATTCGCGAATGCCCATTCAGCTTCCTTGACCAGATCAACGGTCATCGATGCGCGGTTTATGCCGACGCCGAAATGCAAGTCTTTCCAGAGCTCGGGAACAGACGAGCGCTCCAGCTTGAGCTTTGCTGATATGATGTCCATTGCCTGTTCGGGCGCGCTCTTCACGACCGCATGAGCGGCCACGAGTGTTCTCACGGCCCTAATCAGCATCTCCGGGTTACTGTCGATGGTCGATTGCATCGCGACGACGCATCCATAGGCACTGTACAGCCCCTCGCTTCGCAAACGCTTGAACGGCCCCTGCTTGAGCGCCGCGGTGATGAGTGGCTCGCTCCAAACGAAAGCGTCAATAGCGCCGCCGACGAGACTTGGGACGAAATTGGCAACCGGTAGATTCACCGCGGCAACGTCAGCTGCGGTCAAGCCTTTGCTCCTGAGCAAACTTGCAAGGTAGTAGTGAGCATTGGTTCCTTGGGAGTAGCCAATGCGCTTTGCCTTGAGTTCGTCCAGGCTCTGTATGTTTGGGCCGACGACCAGATCGAACGGCTCATACTTAATGACAGACGCGATTACCCTTACGGGAATCTCATTGATGGCAGCGAACATGACCGGTGTTTCCGCGCACGTTGCAATTTTGACTTGGCCGCTGACAAGTGCATCCAAAGCAATGCGCCCCGAGGGAAACATCGTCGAGGTCGCCTTTAGACCTTGCTTGCTCCACAGACCGAGGTCATCGGCGACATAAAAATGCGTGTAGTCGGGGACTGTGCCCTCGCCGATCTGTATCTCGATCGATTCCTGCGCGAGCGAGCGCGTGGCACCAATGGCGCCAAGTCCGCCCAGCGCGCTAATTCCCGTTAATAGCTGCCGACGGGTCGTGCCGAAAGAGAGAGGCGTCATGGAGTTCCCTTTTTTGCTCAAGACGGTGCTACGCGGGCATAAACTCGTGCTCTGACCGGATCATCATGAGCGCGGCGGTGGACGCTCCATACGAGGCGATCTCGCCCCTTACAAATTCGGCGAACGATGCCGGAGATTCGCCGTTTACAATCAGACCGAGACTGTGTGCGAATTCCAGAAAGTCAGGCTCGTGCAAACCCTCCAGCTGGTCTCCCCGGAGAGCTGGGCGGCGATCTCGGTGGCGATGTCGAACGGCCATATCGATCTCGGTTGGCTCGGTCCGTGGGGCTACGTGCTCGCCAATCATCACTCCGGCGTTGAGGTGATCGCCACCGCCAAGTACCGCGGCAAGCCGATCTACCATGCCATCATTGAAGGCCGCCCCGACCTCCCGATCAAGAACTTCCCGCAAGACGCCAAGGGGCTGAAGCTGTCTCTGAGCGATCAGGGCAACACGTCAGGCTGGCTCATTCCCTACGCGTTTTTGCTCAAGGAAGGCGTCGACCCGTCCAGCTACTTCCAATTGCGTGAGGGAGCGACCTTCGGCAACAACGTGATGATGATACAACAGGGCCTGATCGATCTCGGCTCCGACATGGATCGCGGCCGCTACGGCATGATCGAAGCCGGCGAGATGGATCCGAAGAAGGTGCAGGTCTATTGGACCTCGGACCCGCTACCGAACGACGCAATCTGTGTGCCGAAGGGCTTTGATCCGGACCTCAAGGCCCGCATTCGCGACATCATGGTTGGGTTAAGCGAGGAAAAGGCGCAGTCGATGATGGGCAGCGGGTATAACGGCTTCGTCCCCGCCGTTCACGCCGACTACAAGATCATCGAGGACGCCGGCCGGATCACCGGCAAGCTCAAGGTCTGACTCATGCGCGGGGCCCGCCCTGGGCGGGCTCCGCATCCATCCTATCGAACTGGAGCAGAGCCGTGAGGATGACCTCTTACGCGGCGGGGCGGCGCTATCTTGAGCCACATCCGCCGGTGTTCAGCCTCTCTAACCTGGCGCAAGCCGCGGTCTTCGTGCTGGTCATTGCCTTCTTGGCGGCGACCTTCATGGCGGTCGACGTCGACCTGAACAAGTTGATCGTCGGCTTGCCCAAGGTTGCCGGTTGGTTCGGCCAGATGTTTCCGCCCGATCTCAGCGACATCAAACGGATCCTGCGCGACGCCTTCCAGACGTTGGCGATGGCGACGGTCGGAACGATCTTCGCGCTACTGGCCGCCTGCGTGCTCGCGCCACTCGCAGCCACCAACACCACACCATATCCAGTCATTTACCGCCTCGTCCGTGGCCTGCTGTCGACGTTGCGCGGCACCGAAATCATGGTGTTCGCGCTGATCTTCGTCGCCGCCGTCGGCTTCGGTCCGTTCACTGGTGTCCTTGCGATCGCATTCAACATGACCGGTGCGCTCGGCAAGCTGCTGACGGAAGTCATCGAACCGGCCGATCCGGGGCCGATCGAAGCCGTCAAGCTGACAGGCGCCGGCCCGGTCAAGACGTTCCGCTACGCGCTGCTTCCCGACGTGTTTCCGAATATCGTCGCCGTCATTCTCTACATCTGGGAATTCAACGTTCGCGCCTCGACTGTCCTCGGTATCGTCGGTGCTGGTGGGATCGGCCAAACCCTGAAGGACTCCATCGACCTTCTCGACTTCCCGAAGATGCTCACCGTGTTGGGGGTGATCCTGATCATGGTCATCGCCATCGACACGCTGAGCGGCTGGTTGCGCCGTCGCGTGTTGAACCCGGGCAGTGGTCGGTCTCGGCCGCTTCCCGTCGCTCGCCGCATCGAACAGGTCTGCGCTGAGGAGACACTGTCATGAACAGGCTGGTGAAGATCGATGTCTCGGCCGATGTGATCCCGGTGGAGCGGCTGCGGCCGGCGATCCGCGTCGACGACATCTGCAAGAGTTTCGGCGAAAAATTGATCCTCGATCGCATCACATTTGAAGTCGCGAAAGGCGAGTTCGTCGTGCTGCTTGGCCCCAGTGGCTGCGGCAAGTCGACCCTGTTCCGCTGTCTGACGCGGCTGATCGAGCCCGATTCCGGCCGCATCGTTATCGACGATACCGACGTCACCACGCTAAGGCCCAGAGAGCTCGTCCGGTTTCGCCGGCAGATCGGTTTCGTTTTCCAGCAGTTCAACTTGGTCAAGCGGCTGACGGCTATCGACAATGTGCTGGCCGCGCGCCTCGCAACCGCGTCGCTGTGGCGCGTGCTGCTCCGCCGCTTCAATTTCGAGGACCGCCAGCTCGCGCTGGCGTGCCTCGACAATGTCGGGCTGCTCGAGCAAGCCTATCAGCGCGCAGAGCGTCTGTCGGGTGGCCAGCAGCAGCGCGTCGCGTTCGCCCGCGCGCTCGCTCAGCAGGGCGATGTTGTTTTGGCGGACGAGCCAATCTCCAGCCTGGATCCGGAATCCGCCGAGAACCTCCTTCAGATCATGCAGCATAGTGCCAAGGAGCACGGCATCACGGTGCTGTGCAGCCTGCACCAGGTTGACCTCGCGGTTCGCTACGCCGACCGGATTGTCGCGCTCAAGGCCGGGCGGGTGTTCTTCAATGGCCGGCCGTCGGAATTCAGCCGCGACGTGCGCGATCGGCTCTATGTGTCCTGACCATAAATTCCGCGATTCGCGATGACCGAGACTTCATTTGCGCTTCGCATTGACGACCAGGTCGTCGATGTTCCGGCCGGGACGACCCTGCTCGAGGCGGCACGCCAGTGCGGCATCGCTATTCCGAATGTCTGCGCCTGCGACCGCACGGGCTACGCCGCCGAAGCGTCCTGCCGGTTTTGCCTGGTCGAGATTAAAGGTGAGCGCACGCTTGCGCCTTCCTGCCGCCGCGAGGCGGAGGAGGGACAGGTCGTGCGGACGTCGAGCGAGCGGGTCCTGCAGACCCGCCGGTTGGTTGCTGAGCTGACTCTCTCGGAACAGGGCCCCGAGGCCTTGCGTCCCGGCTCGCGTCTGGCTGAGGCGCTTGCCCAGGTTGGTGTTGGCGCGACGCGGTTTGGCCATCGGCCGACGATCGAGCGGGTCACGCAGCAGCATCCCGCGATCACCGTCGACCTCGACGCCTGCATCCGCTGCGGGCTGTGCCGCACGGCCTGCCAGGACGTTCAAGTCAACGGCGTGATCGGTGTGGCCGGTCGCGGTGCCGAGGCGTGCATCGTCTTCGACGCCAACGTGCCCCTGACCGACAGTTCCTGTGTGGCTTGCGGCGAATGCGTCCAGGTTTGCCCGACCGGCGCTTTGGCTCCGGTCGCGGCGCCCATCGCGGAAACTGAGCCGACGACAACGGCGGAAACGATCTGCCCGTTTTGCAGCGTCGGCTGCCGGATCGAGTTGACGGTGGCTGACGGGCGGGTGGTGCGGGCGGACGGCGCCGACGGGCCGGCCAATCGCAGCCGGCTGTGCGTCAAGGGCAGGTTCGGCTTCGACTTCCTGCACCATCCTGATCGCCTCACGGTGCCGCTGATCCGTCGCCAGGACGCGCCCAAGCATGCCGTTGCGGTAGCCGGGCCCGATGCAGTGCGCGACTTCTTCCGCCCGGCCTCCTGGGACGAAGCTTTGGACCGTGCTGCGGCCGGGCTCAGAGCTGTCGCCGACCGGCACGGCGCCGACGCGCTTGCGGTACTCGGTTCGGCCAAGGCTTCCAACGAAGACGCGTATATCTTGCAGAAACTGGCGCGCACTGTGCTCGGAACGCCGCATGTCGATCATTGCACGCGTTTGTGCGCTTCCGTGCCGCCGCTCGGCGAGGCGATCGGCTATTCGGCGGTCACGGCGCCGATCGACGAAATCGACCGCGCCGACGTGGTGCTGATGGTTGGCTCGAACCCCGAGGTGAACCATCCGGTTGGCGCGACCTTCATGAAGAACGCGGTGCGCCGTGGAACCAAGCTGATCCTGGTCGATCCCTATCGCCAATCGTTCGCGCGTCACGCCACTTATCATCTCGCCCTGAGGCCAGGGACCGACGTCACCCTTATCTCGGCCATGTTGAACGTGGTGATCTGCGAAGGGCTGTACGACCGTACGTTCGTGCGCGAGCGGATCGACGGCTTCGACGAACTCGCCGCGCGTGTGCGCGGAGTGACGCCGCAACTCGCGCAGCGACTCACCGGTGTTGACGCCGACTTGCTCGTCTCGGCGGCGCGGATGTTTGCGACCGCTGAACGAGCGATGTCCTTTTGGGGCATGGGCGCATCGCAGCACGTGCATGGCGCGGACAACATTCGCTGCGTCATCGCGCTGGCGCTGATCTGCGGCCATGTCGGCAAGCCAGGATCCGGCCTTCACCCGCTGCGCGGGCAGAATAACGTCCAAGGTTCTTGCGACGCCGGCCTGATACCGTCGTCATTTCCCGGCTACGCGCCGGTGAGCGATCCCCAGGCGCGGGCAAGGTTCACCGCGCTGTGGGGCACCGAGCTGCCAGCGAAGGCAGGGCTCACACAGGTCGAGATCCTGAATGCCGCGCATGAGGGGCGGATCCGCGGGCTCTATGTCGCCGGCGGCAACCCCGCCATGGCCAATCCCGATCTGGCGCGAACCCGCGAGGCGCTGGCGCGGCTTGATCATCTCGTCGTGCAGGACATCTTCCCGACCGAGACGGCGGCTTTCGCCGACGTCATCCTGCCAGCCGCGGCGCTTGCGGAACGCAGTGGATCGGTGACCAACACCGATCGGGTCGTGCAACTGCTCACGCCCGCCGTGCCGGCGCCCGGCGCCGCGCGCCCGGATTGGTGGATCACGGCGGAGTTGGCGCGGCGCCTCGATGCGCCGTGGCGACACGACGCGCTTGCCGGACTGTTCGACGAAATGGCGGCGGCCGTCCCGATGCTGGCCGGTACAAGCTGGTCGATGTTGGAGGGCCGTGGGGCACTCGCTCTGCCGCTTGCGTCGGCCAACGGGTCGGCCCGAAGCCTGTTTGCCGAGCGATTTCCGACGCCGGCCGGCCGCGCACGCATCGCCGCGCTTGATGGGCGTGGACCGGCGGAGGAGCCGGATGCGGACTATCCGCTGATCCTGGTCACCGGCAGGCTGCTGGAGCATTGGCACACCGGTTCGATGACGCGGCGGGCGCCGGTTCTCCACGCGCTCGCGCCGGAGCCAATGGTTCGTATCGCCGCCGACGTATTCGACGCGCTCGGGCTCGAATGCGCCGCGCGCGTCCGCGTTGCGACTCGGCGCGGCGGTGTGACCGTCGCCCCATGTCGCGACGTCGGTCTTCAGGCGGGCGTGATCTGGATGCCGTTCGCTTATTTCGAAGCGGCGGCCAACGATCTCACGAATTCGGCGCTCGACCCGACGACGCGGGTTCCAGAGTACAAATATTGCGCGGCGCGGATCACGAGCGAAACGTAATCTTGATGTGAGGCCCTCAGCTCCCGCACAATCCGGCGAGTGTATTGCCCGGTCTTCGTTGGAATGAGTTCGCGTGATCGGGCTGAAGCACCATGAAGATCAATGAGGCACGCTTCGTCCAAACTTATCGGTAACACGTTGAAATTATTTGATTCACACACTTCCGTAAAGATCGCGATACCAGCACTCTCACGATCTACCAACAACGATACCAACAAATCTGCCGGATACCGGCAAAACCGCGTGAACAGCGGCGAAGGCCAAGATGCGACCTAGGCCGGTGATTATAGGGGAAAGCGAACGCTGGCGGATGAGGGCGGATTAACCCGCGCGCGACAACGGAATAATTTTATCGCCTTCGAGAGCCAACGCAGTAATATGGTCTGCCCACCACTGCATCATTCTTCGACGATCAGGCATCCACTCCGCAGCGTTGTAGGCACGCCGCACTTCGTTTCGTTCCACGTGTGAAAGCTGGCGTTCGATCCAGTCTCGGTTGAACAAGTTGGTTTCGTTCAGGATCGTGGAAGCGACGGCGCGGAAACCGTGCGTCGTGGCGCGGCCGTGATATCCCATCCGGTAGAGGGCGTAGAGCATGGTGTTGCTGGACATGCAGTCGCCTTTTCCCGGCGAAGGGAAGATATTGGGACTGCCGCCGGAAAGCGTGCGCAGCTCGCGCAATGCTGCGACGGCTTGCCGTGACAGAGGCACCAGGTGCTCCAGGCGCATTTTCATGCGTTCGGCCGGAATGCGCCACAAAGCGGAATTTTCATCAAGGTTCTCCAGTTCGTTCCACTTGCCGGCGCGCAATTCAGTCGTTCGAAGAAACGTCAGGGTTACCAGCTTCAATGCAAGTTTGGTCTGCTGCTCGCCACTGTAACTCTCCAACTTCTGCAAGAACGTTGGCAGCTCTGAAAGCGGCATCGCTCTGTGACGCTGCGGTTCTCCGGTGGCTCGTAAAGCGTCCTTGAGATCAACGGAGGGGTCCCGCTTCGCTCGGCCGGTCACGATAGCAAAGCGAAATATCTGACCGACGAGTTGCTTCAGCCGTCGTGCTGTTTCGTTTACCCCGCGCTTCTCGACCTTGCGCAGCATGTCCAGTAGTTCCGGCGGTTCGAGTGCGGCGATCGAACGCCGACCGATCGCTGGGAAGGCATCCGCCTCCAGACGCCGGAGGATCTGCGCGGCGTAATAGGGGCTACGGGCATCCTTCCAGTTTTCGTGCCATTCGCGCGCGACCGCTTCGAAGGTGTTGCCAGTTGCAATCTTCGCGGCCCGTTTACGCTCACGTTTCACGATGGAGGGATCGATGTCGGCGGCAATGCTGCGCTTGGCATCGTCGCGCGACGCGCGCGCCTCGATAAGCCCGACAGCCGGATAGACGCCGAGCGCAAGCGTGCGTTGCTTGCCGTGCCACCGATAGGCCAAGCGCCAGTACTTGGCTCCGTCCGGAGTGATCAACAGATGCAAGCCGCCGCCATCGGAGAGCTTGCGCGACTTGATCTGCCCCTTCGCATTCCGGCACTTCGTATCCGTGAGCGGCATGTTGGTATCTCGATTCTGGCTTCGATGACCTACCAACAAATATACCAACAAAATCCCGGGATGTCAGCAACCGGTGGACGAACGGCGGCGAACGCCACAACAGCAAGATATCGTTGCAAAATAAGGAGTTTTGTAGCCTTCGGTGAACGATGGCGGATGAGCACGAACGCCGGCGGATCATCAATGTGGTGGGCCCGGCAGGACTCGAACCTGCAACCAGACCGTTATGAGCGGTCGGCTCTAACCATTGAGCTACAGGCCCCGCCGGTCCCCCGCCACAACGGCGGACAACGGTGCAAGCACCCCATACAATGACCGCCGCCGCCGGGCAATCCAGGGTGCACGCCATCCCGAACATATCCCGTTTCGATCGAAAGCAGCATGATGCCCGCCGCCCTCAGGTGACCTCGCCAGCCAGTTCATCGATAGCGTCGTAGACAAGATCGAGGTCGTCCGCCGTGCTGCAATAAGGCGGCATGATATAGATCGTGTTGCCGAGCGGCCGGACCAGCAACCCACGCCCAAGAAACCCCTTATAGAGACGCGGGCCGATGTCGGCGAGATAGCCTGCGTCCCTCGCGACGATATCGAGCGCTGCGATGGTTCCAATTTGGCGCACGCCGGTAAAACGCCGGTCGTCGCGAAAGCGCGCAAGCCTGTCCTGATGCAATGCCGCGATCGAACCCATCCGCTCCATCACCGGCTCGCGCTGCCATACTTCCAGATTTGCCAATGCTGCCGCGCAGGCTACCGGATTGGCGGTGTATGAACTGGAATGAAAGAAAGTCTTGCTGCGATCGGCCGAATAGTGCGCGTCGAAAATGTCGGCCCGGCAGAGCGTTACCGCCAGCGGCACCGAGCCTCCCGTCAGGCCCTTCGAATAACACGCAATGTCAGGTGCGATACCCGCCTGCTCACAGGCAAACAAGGTGCCGGTCCGCCCCCACCCTGTCATGACCTCATCGGCGATGAACAGAACGTCGTGCGCCTCGCAGATGCGTTTCATTTCCGCCAGAACAGCCGGCGGGTAAATCAGCATGCCACCGGCACCGAGAACAAGCGGCTCGACGATCAGCGCGGCAACGTCGCCACGCCTGCAGGTCGCCTTCAGCGCATCCAGCGTCGCCTCCTCGCGGCCGGCAGAAGGAAACGGAATGCGCTCGACATCAAACAGCAAAGGGTCATAAGGCGCGTTGAAAACGCCACGCTCGCCGACTGACATGCCGCCGATGGTGTCGCCGTGATAGGCACCTTCCAGCGCCAGAATACGGGCTCGGTTGGCGCCGCGATTGCGCCAGAAACCCAGCGCCATTTTCAGCGCGACTTCGACCGAGGTCGATCCGCTGTCGGAAAAGAAAACATACTCAAGCTCAGGCGGAGTGATTGCAACCAGATGCCGTGCCAGCTTCTCCGCCGGCTCGTGCGTGAAGCCCGCGAAAATCACCTGATCCAGCCGGTCGATCTGATCCTTGATCGCCTGCACGATGTGGGGATGGCGATGACCATGGGTCACCACCCACCACGACGAGATCGCATCAAAGATGCGACGGCCATCGGCCGCCTCGAGCCAGGCCCCCTCGCCTTTGGAAATCAGCGTCGCTTCGGGTTGCACCGCATGCTGCGTGAATGGATGCCAGACCGGAGATTTTGTCATCGGCCTGAACCCTTCAGAAAGTCATCGACATTGAAATGCTGCGCAAACGCCGCGCGCAGAGTTTCATGCGTGAGGGAAGCGAGAAGCGGCAGCCTGCCGAGATGCCGAGCCTGGCCGATCTTGCAGATGACCCGCTCGGACTCGGTATTTTCGTCGCCGATAAACGCGACTCCAAGCAAGGCAACATGGCGCGCGCGCAAAGCTTCGATCGACAGCAGGCTGTGATTGATGGTGCCAAGCGTGGTTCGCGCGCAGAGTACTACCGGCGTAGCCCATTGGGCCATGACATCTATGTAGGTCAGGTTCTCCGCCAACGGGACCATTAAGCCGCCAGCGCCTTCGATCACCAAGGGCCGATCCACGTCCGGCAATGCGAGCATGTGCGGGTCGATCGTGACGCCATCGATCTTCGCCGCAAGATGCGGCGAGGCCGGCGTCTTCAGCCGATAGGCTTCGCGGAGTACACGCTCCCCTGAGAGACCCGACAGCCGCTGCACAGCTTCGCGATCGGTTTCTTCCTCGACGCCGGCTTGAACAGGCTTCCAATAGAATGCATCGAGAGCACCGGCGAGCGCGGCGGAAAAAACCGTTTTTCCGATTCCGGTATCGGTGCCGGTGACGACAATACGGATGGTCATGCCGCCTTCCGCATATCTTCGGCGAGCGCCTCAAACAATTCCATCACCACCGCTTCATCGACGTTCAGTGTCAGCGCGATGCGCAGGCGCGCGGTCCCTTCGGGAACAGTCGGCGGACGTATCGCGCGAATATCGAACCCGCGCTGCTGGAGGGATGCAGCGACGGCGACCGCGGCACGATCCGCGCCGATCACAATGGGAATGATTTGCGAGCCGGACGGTGCGATATTGCAGCGGCGGCGAAGCTCGTCACCCGCGAAACGCACCAGACCCGCCAGCCGCTCGCGGCGCTCTGGATTTGTTCGGGAGATTTCAAGCGCCGAACGCGTGATCGCCGCCGTCAGCGGCGACGGAGCAGTCGCAAAAATAAAGGGGCGCGCGCGATTAACGAGAAAATCGCGGATGGTGCGCGACGCGAGGATAAACCCGCCGACGGTACCCAGCGCCTTGCCGCAGGTGTGCAGTGTAATGACGTTGTTGCGCCCCTCGAAGGAAGCGGCCAGTCCCCGCCCCTGCGGGCCGAGCACGCCGGTCGCATGCGCCTCGTCGATCACGACCATCGCCTCATGACGATCTGCGACAGCAAACAACCCCGCGATGTCCGGGCTGTCGCCATCCATGCTGTAAAGGCTCTCGACTGAAATCCATGGCCTGCCCTTGCCACCGGCAGCGCGCCAGCGGACAATCGCGGCATCGAACGCATCGACGTTGTTATGTGCGACTGCGACGTGATCGGCGCGACCGCTGCGCAAGCCCTCATGCACGCTGGCGTGAACCAGTTCATCATGGACAACGAGATCACCACGCTGCGGCAACGTCGAGAAAATCGCGAAGTTCGCGACATAGCCGCCGCCGAAATACAGTGCGGTCTCGGCGCCGAAATAGGCCGCGGCTTCGCTTTCGAGCGCCTCGTGCTCCTCGTGATTTCCGCGCAGCAAACGCGACCCGCCCGCGCCGACAGGAACACCTCGCGCGATTGCTTCGGTTGCGGCGCGCTTCAGTTCACCGGATTCAGCGAGGCCGAGATAATCGTTCGATGTGAAATCGATCCCGGCGCGGCCGCGAAGTGAACGCAGCCGGCCGCGGCCTGCGAGATCGTTCAAATCTGCTTCGAACCTTTCATGCATGCGGCGCTCCGTCGGCGTGAAGAAACTGGATACAGCAACTTCCGATCAACAACTTGCGTGGACCATCCACTTTCGCGGACCCGCTAAAGCTTCTGGTTTCTTTCGTTGACGAGAACCACGCGCGGCTGGAATTGCTTCGCCTCGGCTTCATCGAAATTCGCATAAGCCACGATGATGACCTTGTCGCCCATCATCGCGAGCCGCGCAGCCGCCCCGTTCAGACCGATAACGCCCGAGCCCGCAGGGGCCTCGATCACGTAGGTCGAGAAACGCGCGCCGGTATCGATGTTGTAGATATCGACCCGCTCGTTGATGAGAAAGCCGGCGGCATCGATCAGTGTGCGATCAATCGAGATCGAGCCTTCATAATGGAGATCCGCCTCCGTCACGCGTGCGCGGTGGATCTTGCCCTTCATCAGCGTGACGTGCATCGACCTGCCCTGGTTCCGGCGCGGACGTTTCGCGCGGAGAGTCCGTTAGGACGGCCGTCTGCGGAGGTCAAGACTTTAGAGGCGACTGGCTGTCAGGCGAACGCCATGCGCCGGCGGCGTGCGCGCATCAGCAACGCCACGACGATGGCAATATTCAAGGCATTCCAGCCGACGCCGTTCAGGAACGCTGCCGCATAGGAGCCGGTCGCATCGAAGATGACGCCGGAAATCCAACCTCCAAACGACATGCCGAGCACGGACGCGAAGATCACGATGCCGACACGGGTCGCCGCCTCACTCGACGGCATCGATTCTCGAACAATGATCGCGTAGCTGGGCACGATCCCTCCCTGAAACAGGCCGAACATCGCCGAGATAATATACAGCGAGGTCAGCCCGTCGAAGAACAGATAGAACATCAGCGCAACGCCCTGCGCGACCGAGCCGACCAGCAGCGTGCGCAATCCTCCGATGCGATCCGCGAGAAATCCAGACCCGATCCGGCTGATGATGCCGAAGGCCAGCATCAAGGACAGCATTTCCGCGCCGCGCGCCACGCCGTAACCAAGATCGCCGCAATAAGCGACGATATGAACCTGCGGCATCGACATCGCCACGCAGCAGGCGATCGCCGCGATGCCGAGCATCGTGGTCAGCGCGTTGGTGCTGATCTGCAGATCGACGCGCGGTGGCGGTGCATCTTCGTGGGAACGCACCGATTCACTTCCGATCTGCCAGCGCAGAACCGCAACGACGATCGCCATGACGATCGTGCAGCCGATTCCGATCGCGATATGGGTTGCACGCCACCCGGCATAGGCGGTGCCGCGCTCGACGATCGTGGGCCAGAACGTGCCCGCGATGTAGTTGCCGCTCGCGGCAATCGTGACGGCGAGCCCGCGATGGCGATCGAACCAGTGCGATGCCTCGGTCATCAGCGGGCCGAAGGTGGCCGCCGCCCCGAGACCGATCAGGAAGTGCATCAGATTGAATTGCCAGAGTGCAGCGGCATAGCCGGCGCCGAGATAGCCGAGCAGCATGGCCCCCATGCCGATCGTGATCGCCGGCACGATGCCGAAGCGATCAGACAGTTTGCCCATCACCACCCCGCCGAACCCGAAACCGAGCATGGTGCAGGTGAAGGCCAGGGATGCAGCACCGCGCGTCGCACCAAAATCGGCCTGGACCACGGGCATGACCACCACCACGGACCACATACCGACGCTGCCGATCGATCCGACGATCAGGGCAATGCCCAGCCGCACCCACGCCGCACGTGAGTCCGGCGTGAAAGTCGCGGAATGGGAGTGTGAATCAATGGAGCCCGGCACGGACGCAACTTCGTCGGCCTCGCCCCGCGGGTCAAGTCATTCTCCGAATGGGCGTTATGCGAGAATATCATCCTCCCGCAGGACGGTATTTCCGCCGCCAGCTTTCCCGTTAACTCTTTCCTAACCATAAACTGGGCAAATTTTGCCGGGTGAAGTCGAGTGTCGTCGGTCGCTGAACGGGGGAAGCCCGTGGATGCCAGTGCGGTGCCTCACTTTAGGAACGGCGGTCCTTCGGCCGCCGCTCAGGTCTTTGGGGCTCGCGAACGACATGCGCGGGGGGAAGCGGCGACGATGGTTGATGTGACGGCGGGCCAGGGCAGCGCGGCGGCCAGTTCCGGATTTCCCAGCTTCAGCGATATCGGCACCATGCTCAAGCGAGGCGATCTCGCGCTGGCGTTGGGTGTTCTCATCATTCTTGTGGTGCTGATCCTGCCGCTGCCCGCGGTGGTGCTCGATCTATTTCTGGCGATCTCCATCACGCTGTCCATCCTGATCCTGATGACCGCGCTGTTCATTCAGACGCCGCTGGAATTCTCGGCATTTCCGACGGTGTTGCTGATTTCGACCATGCTGCGCCTCTCGCTCAACATGGCCTCCACCCGCCTGATCCTGTCACACGGCCATGAGGGCACCGCCGCCGCCGGTCACGTCATCGAGGCGTTTGGCAACTTTGTGATGGGCGGCAATTTCGTCATCGGCATCATCGTTTTTACAATCCTCGTTATCGTGAACTTCGTCGTCATTACCAAGGGCTCGGGCCGCATCGCCGAAGTCGCGGCGCGCTTTCACCTCGACTCGATGCCGGGCAAGCAGATGGCGATCGATGCCGATCTTTCGGCCGGGTTGATCGACGAGAAAGTCGCCAAGCACCGCCGCAAGGAGCTGGAGGACGAAAGCGGCTTCTTCGGCGCCATGGACGGCGCCTCCAAGTTCGTGCGCGGCGACGCCATCGCCGGATTGCTCGTCGTGTTCATCAACGTGATTGGCGGCATCATCATCGGTGTCGCACAGCAAGGAATGAGCTTCGGAGACGCGGCCAAGGTCTATACGCTGCTGACAGTCGGCGACGGTCTCGTGACGCAGGTGCCGGCGCTGATCGTTTCGACTGCAGCCGGCCTGCTGGTGTCGAAGGCTGGCGTCACCGGCGCCGCCGACAAGGCCATGATGAAGCAGTTGTCGGGCTATCCGCAGGCGCTCGGCATGTCGTCCGGCGTCATGCTGGTGCTGGCCCTCCTGCCGGGCATTCCAATGCTGCCGTTCCTGTTGCTGGGCGGCGGCGCCGGCTGGCTGGCCTGGAACGCGCGCACCCGAAATCACACCGCCAAGGCCGAGGAAGCGCGCGAGGCTGCCGCACCGGCCGCAGCCGCTGCCGCCGCAGCCGCCGCCGAAGAGCCGATCTCGAGCGCGCTCAAGATCGACGATCTCAAGATCGAGCTGGGTTACGCGCTGCTGCCGCTGGTGAACGGACCGGACGGCACCGATCGCCTGACCGACCAGATCAAGGCCCTGCGCCGCTCGCTCGCCACCGAGATGGGCTTCGTGATGCC
>JAGVII010000870.1 GCA_020056155.1 Afipia sp. | reverse complement strand
GCGGCGCGGATGCCGCAGGTGAACGGCCGCATCATCCGGGATCGTGCTGCGCGGCTGCGCACGAGCGGTGCAGCAGCGTTGCGCCGCAGGCTTGCGTCGGAGGTGGGGGCCGCGCGACAGGTGTTGATCGAGAGCGCGACGCAGGGACGCACCGAACATTTTGTGCCGGTCGCGATCGCGGGTGGCGCGCAAGGCGCCGTGCGCGCGCTCAAGATCGCCGGTCATGACGGTGAGCGATTGCTCACATAGCGCGCCGTCCGCGCCGTGGCGGCCTTGTTATCTTCAATTTGCGTCGCAATTGATGTAATGGAGTAACCTTGCTGTAAGGCTGCACTCGCAAAAGCGCGGGATAACTTTTCAAGGCAACGGTCTTTGTGGTCGTTGCAAAGTATCTGATGCCCGAGGAGAAAATCCATGTCGCTCGATTCCGATGTGATCGTTGATCGCCGCCGCATCCGCCGCAAACTGACCTTCTGGCGTGTGGTGGCTGCGCTGGGTGTTATTGCCGCGGTGGTTGCGGTGGCTGTGCTGGCATCGCCGGCGAGCCGCAGCGCGATTACCGGATCGAACGCGATTGCGCGGGTGAAGATCGACGGCCTGATCCGCAGCGATCAGACCCGCGTTGAGGCGCTCGAGCGTCTCGAGAAATCATCCGCCGCCGCTGTCATCGTGCATATCAATTCGCCGGGCGGCACGACGGCCGGCTCCGAGCAGCTTTACGATGCGCTGACGCGCCTGAAGGCGAAGAAGCCGCTGGTCGTGGTGGTGGAAGGTCTCGCTGCGTCGGGCGGATATATCGCAGCGCTCGCATCGGACCAGATCATCGCGCAGCAAACCTCGCTGGTCGGCTCGATCGGCGTGCTGTTCCAGATTCCGAACGTGACGGATCTGCTCAAGACCGTCGGCGTCAAGGTCGAGGAAGTGAAGTCATCGCCGCTCAAGGCGGCGCCGAACGGCTATGAGCCGACCAGTCCGGAAGCGCGCGATGCGCTCGATGCGCTGGTGAAGGATTCGTATGCCTGGTTCAAGGGCCTGGTGAAGGATCGCCGCAAGATGGATGACGCGACATTGCAGACGGTGGCGGATGGCCGCGTGTTCACGGGCCGTCAGGCGGTGGGCCTCAAACTGGTCGATCAGCTTGGCGACGAGAAGACCGCCGTTGCATGGCTCGTTGCACAAAAGAAGGTCGGTGCGGACGTGCCGGTGAGGGACTTCAAGCTCGCTCCGCGCTTCGGTGACATGACTTTTTTGCGGGCAACCGCGGCCGTTGCGCTCGATGCGGTCGGGCTTGGAGCGATTTCGCGGCAGCTTGAGCAATCCGGCGTCACACAGGCTGTCGATCGTTTCGGTCTCGATGGCATGCTGGCGCTGTGGCAGCCGTCATCGGCGAACTGACTGTCATGAATCCGGTTTCAGCCGTTGTTCGCCGCGTTGCGGTTGCGGGTGCAACAACGAAACCGGGCGTTTGTCACGCGATTTCGCCACGCTCCGATTTGAATTAGCGACTTGACAGTTCAAGGCTTTTTCACGGAAATGACTATCCGCACGTCACGGGCACAGCATTCAATGATCAAATCAGAACTCGTTCAGCGCATCGCCGAGCATAACCCGCACCTCTATCAGCGGGATGTCGAGAACATCGTGAACGCAATTCTCGACGAAATCGTTGCGGCGCTCGCACGCGGAGATCGCGTAGAACTCCGTGGTTTTGGGGCCTTTTCGGTCAAGCATCGCCCCGCGCGCGCGGGTCGCAATCCGCGTACCGGCGAACACGTTCCCGTCGAGCAGAAGAGCGTGCCGTTCTTCAAGACCGGCAAGGAAATGCGCGAGCGGCTCAACCGCGACGAGGCGGGGGATCCAGCCGCGGCGACCTGATCCGGCGGGCTGTAACGATTCCAAAGAGCGGCTGCTCGCATGTCGGCGGACCTGGCGAGAAGCGGCTGCCCTTGAAAACGTGTCGCGAGGACGCACCATGCTCCGGAAAATTTTCAACGTCCTGGTGATCCTGCCGCTTGCGATCCTGTTCGTCGTGTTCGCGGTTGCGAACCGCCATATCGTCACGCTGTCGTTCGATCCGTTCAACTCCAGCGACCCCGCGCTCGGCGTCTCATTGCCGCTGTTTGTTGTCATCATCGCCGTCGCCATGTTCGGGGTGATCGCCGGGGGCGTCGCGACCTGGTTCGGCCAGCGCCACTGGCGCCGCGCGGCCCGGCTGCATGAGGCGGATGCGCGTC
>JAGVII010000614.1 GCA_020056155.1 Afipia sp. | reverse complement strand
CGCGACGTCGATAGCGGCGATGTATGGTCTGCAGGATTTCAGCCAAGCGGAGTTGAGCCCGACGACTATGAAGTGGTGTTCAATGAAGATCGGGCCAGATACACCCGACATGACGGTACACTCACGACGATCCAGGAAATCGTAGTCTCGGCTGAGGACGATGCGGAAGTCCGTCGGATATCACTGACGAATAACGGTAGTCGTGTGCGAGAAGTGCAACTCACCTCTTACTCCGAAATCGTACTGGCACCTCAGGCGGCTGACGTAGCGCATCCGGCTTTCTCCAAGCTGTTTGTGGAAACGGAGTATCTTGCCAATGAAGGTGCAATTCTCGCAACGCGACGACGGCGCTCACCCCATGAGCCGGAAATATGGGCCGCACATCTTACAGTCTTGGATGGCGAGGCCGTTGGAAAAATAGAAGTGGAAACCGACCGAGCTCGGTTTCTCGGACGCGGTAACGGCATTCGAGCAGCAATTGCGGCGATCGACGGTCAGCCGCTGTCAGGTACAGTTGGAACTGTGCTCGATCCAGTATTCGCTTTGCGACGCTGTGTGCAGATCGCTCCCGGGGCAACGGTACGCGTCGCGTTTTGGACGATGGTCGCATCCTCTCGCGCAGCATTGCTTGACCTTGTGGACAAGCACCGTGACTCGACTGCTTTTGAACGGGCATCGACGCTTGCGTGGACCCAAGCGCAGGTGCAACTCCGTCACATAGGTATCGATCCTGGCGAAGCCGGAATCTTTCAGCGTCTTGCGGGTCACCTTGTATTTGCGGCGCCAATGCTGAGACCTTCTTCCGATTCCATACTTCGTGGCGCAGGTGCGCAATCCTTGCTTTGGCCGCTCGGAATTTCCGGCGATCTGCCGATTCTGCTGCTGCGCATTTCCGATACGGAGAATCTGGATATCGCGCGCCTGCTTCTGCAGGCCCACGAATACTGGCAAATGAAGCAGCTTGCGGTGGATCTCGTGGTTCTCAACGAGCGGGCGTCATCATATGTGCAGGATCTCCAGATCGCGATCGAGACCTTGGTTCGAACAAGCCAATCGCGGCTCCCGCCTGGCGTTGAACGCGCTGCCGGTCGCGTGTTCGTGCTGAGGGCTGATCTGATGTCCTCCGAGGCTCGTGCGCACCTGATATCGATTTCGCGAGCAGTTTTGGTAGGACAGCGCGGACGGCTGTCAGATCAGCTTGATCGTGTGCCGGACATCGGAGCGGCTACGCCGCAGCCTCCGAAACGTCTTGCGGCCGGGGTGAATTCGTCGCTGGATAGCGTGCCGTCATCTCAAGATCTTGAGTTCTTCAATGGTCTTGGCGGATTCTCAGATAATGGACGGGAATATGTGACAATCCTCGGACCGGGCCAAGCGACGCCGGCTCCGTGGGTCAATGTCATCGCCAATCCTGACTTTGGATTTCAGGTGGGGGCCGAAGGCGGCGGCAGCACGTGGTCCGTCAACAGCCGTGAAAACCAGCTTACTCCTTGGTCGAACGATCCCGTGACCGACCGGTCCGGTGAGGCGTTTTATCTGCGTGACGCCGATTCAGGCGATCTTTGGAGCGCAACGGCGCTGCCGATCCGAGACGAGGCGGCGACTTACGTTGCACGTCACGGCCGCGGATATAGTCGCTTCACGCATACTGCGCGTGAAATTTCTGTCGATTTTGTGCAGTTCGTGCCACTTGGCGATCCGGTCAAGATTTCGCGTCTCAAGCTTCACAACCGATCCAACCGCGCCCGAAATCTTTCTCTCACGGCTTATGTAGAATGGGTTCTAGGTCCGTCGCGCCAAGCCTCTGCAGCATTTGTCACAACCGAGATCGATTCTGCGACGGGTGCAATGTTCGCCCAGAATCCATGGAGCGTCGCTTTCGGATCGCGGGTTGCATTCGCCGATATGGGTGGACATCAAGATGATTGGACGGGCGATCGGCGGGAATTTATTGGCCGCAACGGAACGCTCGCGAGCCCTGAAGCTTTGAGCGGCTCATCACCATTCTCTAGAACGACCGGTGCCGGCCTCGATCCCTGCAGCGCGATGAATACGACAATCAGGATTGCACCGAACGAGAGTGTCGAGATCGTATTCTTTATCGGGCAAGCTACGAATGCAGACGATGCCCGGAACTTGATTGCCCGTTACCGGACGGCCGATCTTGACGCCGTGCAGCTCGAAATCGCCGAATACTGGGACGACGTCCTCGGCGCCGTTCAGGTTAAAACCCCGGACCGTTCCATGGACGTCATGTTGAACGGCTGGCTGCTTTACCAGACACAGGCCTGCCGCGTGTGGGCACGTTCCGCGTTCTATCAATCGAGCGGTGCGTATGGGTTTCGCGATCAGCTCCAGGACGGGATGGCGCTTCTCGCGTCGCGTCCTGCAATGACACGAGAGCATTTGCTGCGTGCTGCGGCACGGCAGTTTATCGAAGGCGACGTTCAGCATTGGTGGCTTCCCCATTCAGGGCAGGGCGTGCGCACGCGAATTTCGGACGATCGCGCATGGCTGGCCTACACCGCTGCCCACTATATCAACGGGAGCGGCGATGGTGCCGTATTGGACGAGATGGTGCCTTTCCTGGAAGGCGCAAAGCTTGCGGCAGGTGAGCACGATAGTTTCTTTCAGCCGACAGTTTCAGACGAGGTTGCTACTCTGTTTGAGCATTGCGCTCGTGCGCTCGACCAAAGCCTCGCCTTGGGCGGGCATGGTCTGCCGCTGATCGGTACCGGCGACTGGAATGACGGAATGAATCGTGTCGGCGAAGGGGGCGAGGGGGAAAGTGTCTGGCTCGGCTGGTTGCTGTACGCGACGCTGAATGCGTTTTCTCCTCTTGCGGATGCGCGCGGCGAAACCCGCCGCGCCGCAGATTGGCGTGCGCATGCCATTGCGCTGCAGGCGTCACTTGAGCACGAAGCATGGGATGGCGACTGGTATCGTCGCGGCTGGTTCGATGACGGCACGCCATTGGGATCGGCAGTGAGCGATGAATGCCAGATCGATTCTATCGCCCAGTCCTGGGCGGTGATCTCGGGCGCTGCGGATCCAGAGCGAGCAGCCCGTGCGATGACGGCTGTTGAACGTGAGCTAATCCGTTCGCAGGCGGGTGTCGCCCTCCTGTTCAGGCCACCATTCGACAAGACGCATCTAGATCCGGGTTACATTAAGGGATATCCGCCGGGCATTCGCGAGAATGGCGGCCAGTACACTCACGCGGCTCTCTGGTCAGTCATGGCTTTGGCACAGCTGGGCGAGGGCGACAAGGCGGCTAGCCTCTTCTCGCTTCTCAATCCGATCAATCATGCTCGAACGCGGGCAGACGTACATCGTTACAAAGTGGAGCCCTATGTCGTCGCCGCCGATATCTATGCGGTAGCGCCTCATGTCGGACGAGGCGGTTGGACATGGTACACGGGCTCGGCAGGATGGATGCAGCGAGCCGGCATCGAAAGTATTCTAGGAATGCACATCCGAGGCACGTCGCTCTATCTTGATCCGTGCATTCCAAAGTCGTGGCCGGGTTTCGCGGTTACATTTCGCCACCGCTCCGCTTGGTATGAAATCCAGGTCGATAATCCAGATGGTCATGGCCTAGGTATCAAGACTGCGGAGCTTGATGGCGTGACGATCGA
This sequence comes from Afipia sp., assembly GCA_020056155.1. Lineage (GTDB taxonomy): Bacteria > Pseudomonadota > Alphaproteobacteria > Rhizobiales > Xanthobacteraceae > Afipia. Next base: position 1,666 of record JAGVII010000614.1, on the reverse strand, counting down.
CGAACGACCATTACACGTGCGGCTTTTTGACGATGGGACAACCCATCGCTTGCGGATTCGGCTTGGCTGAGCTTCGCGACACCGACCATGGCCGAATCTAGCGTGATTTCAGCGGTTGGGGCCGTTCACGCACAACGATGCTGTGGACCTCGCGACCGTGATCATCCCGGACGCTGATGTGACGAGGCGGACCGCCAATCTCCGCCTCAACCTTCGCAACGCGCTTCGCGATTATGATGCCCTTTACCTTGGCGTCAGCCTCATCATCACACCAAAGACCGGTGGGGTCTTCCAGCGTAATGCCGTTGGTAATCTCGAAAAAGAACTGCGGCATAGTGACCTCCGGAAGACTAAGCGTTCGGATTGCCTTCCGTTCCGGCTTATCCTGGGGTTCACTATGTCGGGACCCGCATAGATTTGACTCGCTATTCTGAGCTGGTGCGGCGCATTCTAGGGCATCACCGGTCGCCCTCGGCTGTTAACGGTGACTGAGAGAGTTGTGCTCCCGCCCGATCCAGCGAGCGCGACCATGTTCCGCAAATCCACTGAACATTATTGGCAGATGTTGGCCGAGGCCGCGAAGCGTGAGGCCACGCTACTCCCTCAGGGACCAGAGCGAGATGCGTTGCTCAGGAAGGCTCGCCAGCTCGATACAGCATCCGAAGTGAATAGCTGGCCAACGTCCCCGGGGCTTCGGCCCCCGATCGGAAAGTAGCGGACATATGAAAAACGATGGTTGAAAGTAGAACAACATGGAAACTTTGCTTTTGTGCGCCGGAGTATTCGCTCTTTCGTTTCTCGCCCTTGTTGAGAGATGACGAGGGGACACTGCTCCCAAAAGTCGTCGGGTTGGCAGACCCGATAATCGTTCGTCGCTAGCTTTCGCGTGGCTGCCTCGTACAGCGGAGAGCTGCTATGGCATTCGATGACGGCCCGATCTCAAAACACATTTGGCAAGATAGCCAGAGCATTTGACGTGATTATACCTTGCGCGAATTGCAAACCTCCGCGCGCAATGGTCATCAAGACCATTCACCCGGGAATTTTGCTGGCTAAGGACGAGATCGATTATCAGTGCCCCAAGTGCGGTGCTGAAAAGACCGAGGTTGTGAAGTAAGACCGCTCAGTTGGCGGCCTTATCGATGGGCTATCTGGGCTGCGCCTTCTTGCCATGCTTTGGAGCGCGCAAGGCATCTTTTTCTTTTTTTAAGGATGTCGGCTTGGGCGCGGTAGGCACCAGCAAGGTCGGCATAGCTATTCGATACCTCCTCATCCTTTACGGAATTTGCGAGGCGTTCGGCCTTCTCAGCTTGCTTTCGAAGTCGTTTGACTTCCTTTGTCATGGCCCGAAGTCGCCAGTGTCACGTCAATTGGGAAACCGCACAAGCTATCGAACAAAGTGTCGACCGCTTCAATGCACTTCGGTTTTCGTTCCCGGATAAGGTTCATGCTCGGCGGTCTTACGTCAGCCGCGTCACGCGGCCCCAGCAACCTTTACAGATACTCCGCAGGCGCCTGGATAGTTTGTCGTCTTCTATCTTCATTTGCTCTACGGAGCCAACTGCCTTTGATTCAGCAGTGGCCTTGCGAGCAGTCTCTGCGGCTGTTGTCTGGCGATCGTAACAGGCCTGCCTGTCCTTTCTCTCATCGATGGATCGGCATTGCT
>JAGVII010000311.1 GCA_020056155.1 Afipia sp. | reverse complement strand
TTCGAGCAGGAACGACAACGCGATCGGCGCGCCGATCACCACAAGCTGCCGCATCAGCGGCCAGTCGAACCGCCAGAACCGGCCCAGCACATGAAATTTCTTGAACGGCCGCTGGCTGTAGGTGAACCACAGCGCCGCGGCGCACATGCCGAAGTTCACCGTCGTGGTGGCGACACCTGCGCCGAGCAGTTCGAGTTTCGGCATGCCCCAGTGGCCGTGGATCAGCGCATAGCCGAGCACGGCATTGGCCGGGATCGCGGCCAGTGTGATCCATAGGCCCGGCTCTGGGCGATTGACCGCACCCATGAAATTGCGGATCGCCATGAAGCACAATGCGGGCGCCATGCCGGGCGCGAGCCCCAGCAGATAACGCTGCGCGAGGCGGGCATTCTCCGGCGATTGCCCGAGCGCCAAAAGGATCTGCTCGCCGAACAGCGGCAGCATCATCATCGGCACGCACAGCAGCAGCGCGGCCCACAGGCCGACGCGGAGCGCGCGGCGAACGATCCGTGGCTGCCGCGCGCCCAGCGCCTGGGCTGCGAGCGGCGCCACGGCGGAGACCAGTCCCATGCCGATCACGAAGGCGACGAAGAACACCGTATGCGCCAGCGCCGCGGCGGCAACCGCGGTGTCGCCGAGCCGTCCGATCAGCGCGAGATCGGTGGTCATCATGGCGATCTGCCCCAGTTGCGTCAGCGCAATGGGCATCGCCAGCTTGACCGTCTCGATGAACTCGGTCGCGGTGGGATCGTGGACGGGCGCCGCTAACGTGCTGATCGGTTCGGCCTTGTTGAGGACAGTCATGGCAGACGTCCTAACATATTTGAGCTGGCCAAATGATGACCGATGGGATTAGCCGAGGTCGGCTGTCGCCTCGTCGAAAGCGGACACATCATCAAGCGATGTCGCAACCAGCATTGCGCCCTCCAGCGTGGCGAACAGCCGCAGAGCCGCTCTGGAAGAGAGGGAAGCGGTTTGCTTTAACGAGTTGAGGCCTCGTTCGAAGAAGCGTTTCGCCTCGCGTGCCACTTCCGGCGGAAGGTCCGCTGACGCTGCGCCCAGGATGCCGCACAGGCACATCCGTCGGTCCTGCACGAGCGCCTGACGGAAAGCCCGGCGCCACGCCTCGATGGGCTTGGTCCCTGCCTTGATGTCTTTCTCGACGACCTTCTCGAAGCGCTCCGTGTAGCGGCGCGCGACCGCTGCTGCGAGCGCCTCCTTGGTCGGAAAGTGATGATGGACGCTCGAACTCTTCACGCCGACGTCGGCCGCGATCTCGCGAAAGCTGAAGCCGCTGTAGCCTGCGAGCCGAATTCGCTGTTCGGCCGCGTCCAAAATGGTCTCGGATCGGTCCGACATGCTGGTCTCTGACATGTAATCTCTATCTCCTGATAGATAGGGCTTGCCACCTTGTCTCGCAACGTATATCCATCCATCTACCTATCGATAGGTAGATAGATAGTTTTCAGAGGAGCGAACAATGCGTTTCACGGACAAGATTGTGGCGATTACCGGTGGAGGTTCGGGGATTGGTCAGGAGGTGGCTCGGCAGTTCGTGGCCGAGGGCGCAAGCGTCGTGATCAATGGACGCAGTGGTGCAAAACTGAAAGAGGCCGCTCGCGCAATCGACCCGTCCGTCGTTACTCTTGAAGGAGACATATCGGATCCGGCGATCGGCGAGGCTCTGGTGCGGACCGCTGTCGACCGGTTCGGCCGGCTTGACGTGCTGGTTAACAACGCCGGCGTGTTCAGTCCAAAGCCGTTCCTCGAACTGACGGAAAGCGAATTCGATGGCTATTTGGGGACGATCCTCAAAGGCAAATTCTTTGCCGCGCAGGCGGCTGCCAAGGCGATGAAAGACCATGGCGGCGGCGCTATCGTGCAGACTGGGTCGCTCTGGGCGATCCAGGCTATCGGTGCAACGCCCTCCGCCGCCTATTCGGCCGCCAACGCCGGCGTCCACGCGATGGTCCGCAATCTCGCGCTCGAACTCGCGCCGTTCAACATACGGATCAACGCTGTCGCGCCGGCTGTCGTCGAAACGCCGATCTACAATTCGTTCATGTCGGAGGAGCAGGTCAAACAAATTCTGCCGACGTTCGACAGCTTCCATCCGCTAGGCCGCAATGGTCAGCCGGCGGACGTGGCAAACGCTATCCTGTTCCTGGCATCCGATCAGGCATCGTGGATCACCGGTACGGTGCTTCCCGTCGATGGCGGTGTCACCGCGGGGCGGCTTTAAAAGCTGGGACGCAGCGACATGCGGCGAAGACTGGACACGGTCAGTCCGTCTTTGCCGTGTGCAATCGGAAAGTTTGGCAGCGTGGCTAATACTCAAACGTCCACGTTGGCGTCGAGCGAATTGTCCTGGATGAACTCGCGGCGCGGTTCGACGACGTCGCCCATCAGCTTGGTGAAGATGTCGTCGGCGGCGTCCACTTCCTTGACCTTCACCTGCAGCAGCGAACGGGCATTGACATCGAGCGTCGTCTCCCACAACTGCTGCGGGTTCATTTCGCCGAGACCTTTGTAGCGCTGGTAGGTGACGCCCTTGCGTCCGGCATCGGTCACCGCCTCGAACAGGCTGACCGGGCCATGGATCGGCGTCTCGGTGTCCTTGCGGCGGAGCACGCTGCTGCGCGGATAGGCTTCCTGCAGCGCTGCGGCATATTCATCGAGCTTGCGCGCCTCGGCGGAGCCGAGCAGCGCATCGTCGATCATGGCGACGTCCTTGACGCCGCGCACGGTGCGCTCGAAGAAATAACCCTCACCCTCCCTGAAGGTGCCGATCCAGCCGCGCTCGACCTCGTCGGCCAGCGCGTCGAGGCGTTTGGCGATGTAGTCGGCGGCGGCGTTGGCGGTCTCGACGTTG
>JAGVII010000408.1 GCA_020056155.1 Afipia sp. | reverse complement strand
GTCGAATGTTTCGAGCTTGGCGACGGCGTCTCCAGTCACGACAATCATGTATCTTTCCTTAAGCTGTTCCCACCAAGGCGGCTTTGCCCGCTGATAGATCGCGCGGGCAGACTAACTCATCGGGACGCTCATGGAAGAGCGGCGCGGTATTGATTTCACTGCGCCGCCAATTTCAACTCAAGGTGTCCTGGATCTTAGGCCTTCGCCACCTCGTGGTTGGCCATTGTCTCCAACGCCTTCACCATCGCGGAATGATCCCAGGCTTTGCCGCCCTGGGCCACACAGGAATTGAAGAGTTGCTGGGCCGTCGCTGTGTTCGGCAACGACAGGCCGAGCGATCGCGCGCCGTCGAGTGCAAGGTTGAGGTCTTTCTGGTGTAGTTCGATGCGAAAACCTGGATTGAACGTGCGCTTGATCATGCGCTCCCCATGCAGTTCGAGAATGCGCGAGGTGGCAAGCCCGCCCATCAGCGCCTGCCGCACCAGCGTCGGATCGGCGCCAGCCTTTGACGCGAAAAGCAGGCCTTCGGCGACAGCCTCGATGGTCAGCGCGACGATGATCTGATTGGCGACCTTGGTGGTCTGGCCGTCGCCGTTGCCGCCGATCAGGGTCACATTCTTGCCCATCTTGTCGAACAGCGGCTTGACGGTGTCGAATGCACTTTGCGGCCCGCCCACCATGATGGTCAGCGATGCGGCTTTTGCGCCGACTTCGCCGCCGGAAACCGGTGCATCCAGATAGTCAGCGCCCTTCGCATTGACCTTCTTGGCAAACTCTTTTGTCGCGATCGGCGAGATCGAACTCATGTCGACGACGATCTTCCCCTTTGAAAGTCCCTCCGCTACGCCGCCAATATTGAAAAGAACTGATTCAACGTCGGGCGTATCGGGCACCATGATAATGACGATGCCGGCTTTCTCCGCGATCTCCTTGCCGGACTTGCAGGCGATAGCGCCGGTGGCAACGAGGTCTTTCGACGCGGCGGATCTTTCCAGCACAAACAGGCGATGCCCGGCGGTCTGAAGGTGGCCCGCCATCGGCCGTCCCATGATCCCGAGGCCGATGAAACCGATGTCGGTCATTCTGATCTCCCTGGTTCTTCTTGATTACGCATCGACCGTATGCGGCTCGTACCACCCAAAACCTTCCATGGTGGTGGTCTTCGGCTTGTATTCACAGCCGATCGAGCCACGATATCCGATCTCGTCGAGATAGCGAAACAGGAATGGGTAGTTGATTTCGCCGGTACCCGGCTCGTTCCGGCCCGGATTGTCGGCCAACTGGATATGCGCGATGTGGTCCAGATTCTTCTTCATGGTCGGGGCCAGATCGCCCTCCATGATCTGCATGTGATAGATGTCATACTGGACAAACAGATTTTCCGAGCCGACCTCTGAAATGATCTGGATTGCCTGCTTTGAGAGGGCCGCAGCCGCGTAACGGAGATTCTCCACGAACACGGCGTGCAACTCTGCAGGACCGGCGCCGGCCGGCGCTATCCCGGCGAGGCAATTCACCTGTCGGCAACCTAGTGCCTTGGCTATTCGATGGCGCGTTTGACGCCGTCGCGAAATTCGGAGGTCCGATCGGGAGGATCGCGATGCCACGTTCGCCGGCAGCCCAGTTTTCCGCAGGCAGATTGTGCAGCACCTGCGTGAGTCCATGCTGTTGCAGCTGTTCGCCCAGCACTGCTTTCTCAAAATCGTAGGGGAACAGATACTCCACGCCCGTGAATCCTGCCGCCTTGGCCGCTGCGAAACGGTCGAGGAACGGCAGTTCGTTGAAGAGCATGGTCAAATTGGCCGCGAATTTTGGCACGGAGAATGTCCTTCTTGTTTATCTTGTGGGGGCTTATACTAGACCGGTAGCAGCTTGCCGCGTGAGGTCGGCTCCGGGTTCGCTGGCGTGTCGTCGAGCGGCAGATCGAGTACGTCTTCGAACTCGACGATATTGTCGATCTCGGTCCCCATCGCGATGTTGGTGACGCGCTCAAGGATAAACTCGACCACGACCGGAACGCGATATTCCGCCATCATCACGCGTGCTGTCGCGAACGCCGCCTGTGCATCCTCCGGATGCGTAACGCGGATTGCCTTGCAGCCGAGACCTTCGGCAACCGCGATATGATCGACGCCGTAAGAGCCAAGCTCTGGCGCGTTGATGTTCTCGAATGAAAGCTGCACGTGGTAGTCCATGTCGAAGCTGCGCTGCGCCTGCCGGATCAGGCCCAAATAGGAGTTGTTCACGACGACGTGGATGTAAGGCAGCTTGAACTGCGCGCCGACGGCCAGTTCCTCGATCAGGAACTGAAAATCATAATCGCCGGACAGCGCAACGATCTCGCGCGTCGGATCGGCGGCGCGGACGCCAAGCGCGGCGGGCAGGGTCCAGCCGAGAGCGGACCGGCCTGACCGGCGTTAATCCAGTTGCGCGGTTTGTAAACGCCAAGGAATTGCGCCCCGGCGATCTGTGACAGACCGATCACGCTGACGTAGCAGGTGTCGCGGCCGAAGGCCTTTGTCATTTCCTCATAAACTCGCTGCGGCTTGATCGGCACATTGTCGAAGTGGCTCTTGCGCAGCATCGTACGCTTGCGTTCCTGAACCGCCGCGGGCCACGCCTGGCGCTCCTTCAGTTTTCCTGCCTTGCGCCATTCCTTCGCCACCGTGACGAACAGCTCAAGCGCAGCTTTCGCATCGGAGACGATGCCGAAATCCGGATTGAATACGCGGCCGATCTGCGTCGGCTCGATATCGACATGCACGAAGATGCGGCCTTTGGTGTAGGTTTCGACGCAAGATCGGTAAGCCGATTGCCTTCGTCGTCCTCGGCGAGGGTTCCGATCAGCGTCAGAGCGCGGTTGACGGACTGCACTCCGCCATCTTTGCCTTCGGCGGCCGCCTCAATGCCGTTGCGCGGCTCGACGAACTTTCGCCGGATCACACTTTTCTTCATTGCTACCTAAGGTCGTCGATAGAAGTGAAGGTCGTGCTGGGAACAAAAAGGCTGCCGCCCTGGAGACGGCACCCATTGTCAGAACTTACAGCAAGCCTGCGCCGCGCGCCCACTTATATTTTGCGCCGAGCACTTCGACCGGAAGTTCGGTCGAATAGGCATAAGCCGGGATGCCGTTCTGGTAGAGATACTCTGCAGCTTCCTCGACCTCGACGTCGCCAGCCAGTGAAGCGACCATCGGCTTGCTGATGCCCTTTGCTTCCATCTCCTTCTTCACCTCAACCATGTTCCTGGCGAAGACCATCGGCGGCGTGACGATGGTGTGCCAGTAGCCGAGGATCAGCGAATGAATACGGTCGTCTGACAGGCCGAGCTTCACTGTGTTGACATAGGTGATCGGCGGTTCGCCGCCAGTGATGTCCACCGGATTGCCGGCCGCGCCGAATGGCGGGATGAACTTGCGGAAGGCCGCATCGAGATCCGGTGGCATTGCCATCAGCGACAGTCCGTTGTCGACCACGGAGTCCGACAGCAGCACGCCTGAGCCACCTGCACCCGTGATGATGAGAACATTCTCGCCTTTCGGGGTCGGCAGCACGGGAATGCCGCGCGCGAATTCGAGAAGCTGCCGGAGCGAACGGGCGCGAATGACGCCGGACTGCTGCAGCACGTCCTCGTAGATCTTGTCGTTTCCGGCGAGTGCGCCGGTATGGGACGACGCGGCCTTGGCGCCGGCCGACGTGCGGCCGGCCTTGAGCACCACGACCGGCTTCTTTTTGGAAACACGCTTGGCGGCTTCCGCGAAGGCGCGGCCGTCCTTCAGATCCTCGCAATGCTGCGCGATGATCGTGGTGTTTGGATCCTGTTCGAAGAAGGCGAGCAGATCGTCTTCGTCGATATCGGACTTGTTGCCGAGGCCGACGATGGCGGAAACGCCCATCTTGGCGGAACGCGAGAAGCCGATAATGGCCATACCAATGCCGCCGGATTGCGATGACAGCGCGGCGGAACCCTTGACGTCGTAGGCTGTGCAGAAGGTCGCGCAGAGATTGGCCGGAGTATAGTAGAAGCCGTAGATGTTCGGCCCCATGAGACGGATGTCGTACTTCTTGCCGACGGCGACGATTTCTTCCTGAAGCTCGGGTGCACCGGCCTCGGCAAATCCGGACGGGATCAGCACGGCGCCAGGGATTTTCTTCTCGCCGCATTCGGCGAGCGCTGCTGCAACGAACTTCGCGGGGATGGCGAACACCGCGGTATCGATGACGCCCGGCACATCCTTCACGCTCTTATACGCCTTGATGCCCATGATCTCATCCGCCTTCGGATGAATCGGATAGATCTGGCCCTTGTAACCGCCGTTGATGAGGTTCTTCATCACCGAGTTGCCGATCTTGCCGGCTTCAGCGGAAGCGCCGATCACCGCGACTGCCTTCGGCATCATAATGCGATTCATCGCAGTCACGATTTCTTCGTTCGAGCGCGGAGCGGGGCGCGGCTTGTAATCGAAGTCGACGACGATGCGCACGTCGGCGGCAATGGCGTCCTTCCTGGTCGCAAACACCGGATTGAGATCGAGTTCGATGATTTCCGGGAAGTCGCTGACGAGCTGCGAAACGTTGACGATGATATCCGCGAGCGCCTGGCGATTCACCGGATCGCCGCCGCGCACACCTTGCAGCATTTCGCGGGCCTGGATGCCATCCAGCATGGACAGCGCGTCGGCGTGGGTTGCGGGCGCAAGGCGGAACGTGACGTCCTTCAGCACCTCGACCAGCACGCCGCCAAGGCCAAACGCCACCAGCTTTCCGAAGGAGCCGTCCGTAATCGAGCCGACGATAACTTCGGTACCGCCCAGCAGCATCTGCTGAACCTGGATGCCTTCGATCTTGGCGTCGGCTTTGTACTTCTTCGCGTTCGCGAGAATGGTCTCATAGGCCTTTTCAGCGTCCGCAGCGGTCTTAACGCCGACGATCACGCCGCCGGCCTCGGTTTTGTGGAGAATGTCGGGAGAGACGATCTTCATCACCACAGGAAAGCCCATGCCGGTCGCGATCTTGGCAGCATCCGCGGCAGACTTGGCAACGCCCTCCTTCGGAACCGGAATTCCGTAAGCATCACATACCAGTTTGCCTTCCGGTGCGGTCAGGCTGGTGCGCTTGTCTGCTTTGACGACGTCGAGAATTTTCCGAACTTCGGCCTTTGCCTGCTGTCCGACGTCGATCTTTCGCGCTGCGTCCTGCGAATGAGCCATTACTTCCTCCTGTCGCGTCCATTTTTTGGGAAACCGGATTGCGCGCGGGTTGTCGGACGGCGTTTCCCGAACGCTTGAGCACCACGGTTCGGTATTGAACTGCGCACCTTTTGTGGATGCACGGATAAATCCTAATTGGCATTTGGCATGCCAAGAACCATGTTTGTCAAGCCTGTTCGCTGGGCTTTGAGGGTATGTGACCGCAGCTTGACACTTTGGCATCTGGTATGCCAAGAACACAACGAAACGCTCCCGTGGTATACAGCCCTCAATCAGAGAGGGAGATGATTCATGGTTACTCAGAAAATTTCAAAGGTGCCGTTGAGCGAAAAAGATATCGCGATCGTCCGTATCGCGCCTGAAGCCAGTTTCAAAAACAAGGCTTACGACGCGCTGAAGGAAGCCATCCTCAAGATGGACATCTATACCAGCCCGGAACCCGTCATGCTCGACGAGCGCGCGCTGTCGGAACATCTCGGGGTTAGCCGGACGCCGATCCGCGAAGCCATCGCGATGCTGGAACAGGATGGTTTCGTCAAAACGGTTCCTCGCCGTGGCATCGTTGTTGTACGCAAGACCAAGGCCGAAATCGTCGACATGATCCGGGCGTGGGCTGCACTCGAGAGCATGGCCGCGCGCCTCATCACCACGACCGCGCGCAAGAAGGACATCTCTGCACTGCGTAATTTCTTCAAGGACTTTAACAAGGATCGTCTGCCGCAGGATCACATCGCCGAGTATTCGAAGGCGAACATCGCGTTCCATCAGGCGCTGATCTCGCTGAGCGAATCTCCGGTTCTGGTCGATATGACCAACGACATCCTGCTGCATGTGCGTGGCTACCGCCAATTGACGATTGGCCGGACCGACCGTACCGCGGTGTCTTTGCCCGAACATCTCGCGATCATTGAGGCGCTCGAAGAACGCGATACCGAACTGGCGGAGAAGCGTGCACGCGATCATACGCTTGGGCTTGCGACTTACGTCGAAACCCACGGACAGGAAATATTCACGTAGACCAACGATCAAAAAAAGAGACCAGGGAGCCTCCGATGCTGACGACGGCGAAGACGACGGCTGTAAGTGACACAGAGCAGGAACTGACGGATGGCTTTCATCTGATCATCGATGCGCTGAAACTTAATGGCCTCAATACGATCTACGGCGTCCCGGGCATTCCAATCACAGACTTCGGCCGCATGGCGCAGGCCGAGGGGATTCGCGTTCTTTCGTTTCGCCACGAACAAAATGCCGGCTATGCCGCCTCGATTGCGGGCTTCCTGACGAAGAAGCCAGGCGTCTGTCTCACGGTTTCAGCGCCTGGCTTTCTGAACGGCCTGACCGCGCTCGCTCATGCCACGACGAACTGCTTTCCGATGATCCTGATTTCGGGCTCATCGGAGCGCGAGATCGTCGATCTGCAGCAGGGTGATTACGAAGAAATGGACCAGCTCGCGATCGCGAAGCCGCTGTGCAAGGCGGCGTTCCGCGTGCTGCATGCGCAGGACATTGGCATCGGCGTTGCACGCGCGATCCGTGCTGCGGTATCCGGTCGTCCGGGTGGTGTCTATCTCGATCTTCCGGCCAAGCTGTTCGGGCAAGTGATGAATGCGGAAACCGGCAAGAAGTCGCTGGTGAAGGTCATCGATGCGGCCCCGGCGCAGATTCCGGCTCCCGAATCGGTCAAGCGCGCGCTCGACGTGCTCAAATCGGCAAAGAAGCCGCTCATTATCCTTGGCAAGGGGGCGGCTTACGCACAGGCCGATGATGAGATCCGAACTCTGATCGAAAAGAGCGGCATTCCGTTCCTGCCGATGAGCATGGCCAAAGGCCTGCTGCCGGACATACACCCGCAATGCGCCGGCGCGGCGCGGTCGACAGTGCTGAAGGATTCCGATGTTGTCATGTTGATTGGCGCGCGGCTGAACTGGCTGCTGTCGCACGGCAAGGGCAAGGCATGGGGTGAGACACCGAAGAAATTTATCCAGATCGATATCGAGCCGAGGGAAATGGACTCGAACGTCGAGATCGTCGCGCCTGTGGTCGGCGACATCGGGTCGTGCGTCACGGCCCTTCTGCAGGGCATGGGCGGCAACTGGTCTGCGCCGCCGGCGGATTGGACCAGGTCCGTTCAGAGCAAGCGTGACGACAACATCGCCAAAATGGCACCGCGCCTGATGAACAACAACTCGCCGATGGATTACCACGGCGCACTCGGTGTTCTGCGCACCATCATCAAGGAGCGTCCGGATGCGATCCTTGTCAATGAAGGCGCCAATACGCTCGATCTGGCGCGCGGGATTATCGATATGTATCAGCCGCGCAAGCGGATCGACGTCGGCACCTGGGGCATCATGGGCATCGGCATGGGTTATTCAATCGCCGCGGCCATCGAGACCGGTAAGCCGGTGCTCGCGATCGAGGGCGACAGCGCATTCGGATTCTCGGGCATGGAAGTAGAGACGATCTGCCGCTACAAGCTGCCGGTCTGCGTCGTGATCTTTAACAACGATGGCATCTATCGCGGCACCGACGTCAACCCCTTGGGCGGTTCGGACGTGGCTCCGACCGTTTTTGTAAAGGGCGCGCGCTACGACAAGATGATGGAGGCTTTCGGCGGCGTCGGGGTCAATGCGACAACCCCCGATGAACTGAAACGTGCCGTCAACGCGGCGATGGATTCAGGTAAGCCGACGCTTGTCAATGCGGTGATCGACCCCGCTGCGGGCAGCGAAAGCGGCCGCATCGGAAATCTCAATCCGCAAAGTGTGCTGAAGAAGAAATAGGATACACCGTTGGCTGCATGTTGCACCCAATCAATTTCAGTCCTCAAAGCCCGGCGTCAGAAGGCGCCGGTTGATATGGAGTAGAAGATAATGACACAGGCGCTGAAGGGCGTTCGCATTCTTGATTTCACCCACGTTCAGTCGGGGCCCACATGCACGCAGCTGCTGGCATGGTTCGGCGCCGATGTGATCAAGGTGGAGCGTCCCGGCGTTGGTGACATCACCCGCGGCCAGCTTATGGATGTCCCGAACGCGGACAGCCTTTATTTCACGATGCTCAACCATAACAAGCGCTCGATCACGCTCGACACCAAGAACCCGAAGGGCAAGGAAGTCCTCACCGAGCTGATGAAGAAATGCGACGTGCTGGTGGAGAATTTCGGCCCTGGCGTGCTGGATCGCATGGGCTTTCCCTGGGAGACCATCCAGAAGATCAATCCGAAACTGATCGTGGCGTCGATCAAGGGTTT
>JAGVII010000733.1 GCA_020056155.1 Afipia sp. | reverse complement strand
ATACTGATCGGATTTTAGATGTTTCAGAAATTCATGGATGACTTTCGCGAAAGCACCGGGAGTGCGCTGCGGCTGACATCTCTGGCAATCGCCGTCGCGATTTTACTGTTCATCACGACCTGCTTCCTGTGCGCCGCGGCCTTCGTGTTCGTTCTGCAGAATTACGGATTGCTGCAAGCGTGCCTCGCGGGCGCCGGTGTATTCTTCGTCGCGACCATTCTGGCGGCGATTTCCTACATCCTGCGCAAGCGGCAAATCAGGAAGAAGCCGGTCGAGGCCGCCGCCAAGTCCACCATGCAGGCTGCCCTGAGTGACCCGATGGTGCTGGCAGCGGGGCTTCAGATCGTTCGGACGATCGGGCTGAAGCGCATCATTCCCATCGTCGCCATCGGCGGCATTGCCCTTGGCCTGATGGCGGGCCGCCGCCAGACCGCCGACGATGAACCCGAACAAGAATAGGCCGATTCAAAGCAGTTGAATGAAAAGAGCGCCGGTTGGCGCTCTTTTCGTTGGACCATGGCGAACGATCAGGTCACGCAGCGACCCGGCGCGAGTTGCTTTGCGGCGGGCGCGAGAACGCTTACCACGGGCTCGCAGGCCACCGGACGCGCACCTGCGGAGGAGCCCTTGCCAGTGGTCGTGATCGATGCCGGAGCCCTGCGCAGGGCATCCGCGGCATCGCCGGACGGCATCCGGACCATCACCGAGGAGTCGGATGAACCCGGCACCTTGAACGAAATCGTGACGCCGCTACCCGTGGGCGCCACCGCCGGGTCGCGATCGCCCTTTGCCGAGCGATCGACATTGACCGTGATTGCTTCGGCGTGCGCGGTTGCTTCAGTACGCGCCGGGCTCAACATCGTTGCGTCGCCGCGCTGAGCCGGACCGAGCAGGCCGTTTCCCGCCGAGACTTCCAGATGCACGGCACCCAGCGCCAGCATCCCTGCCACCACTCCGAGAGTTCCAGAAGCCAGATAAGACATCTGCCGCCTCTACACGTTGCCATGCCGCATGATTGCGGCTCTGCGGTAACAACGTGCCTCACACAGCTTTCGTTCCGGCGGCGCGGCAGCAAAGGCGCGAGAAAAATCTGATCCGGACAGGAACATTATCGTGAGGCGCGCGTCGTCTCGACAGCCGGTCAAATCCCCCTGCCCCTAATCGACCGGCTTACGGGGGGTGTGGCCGTGGTGATGCCGGTCGCACCCCTTTTCTTTTGTTTCTTTTGTCCTTCCGCAACGCGCGAAAAAGCCGGAGCGCCATGATCGCGCTCCGGCTTTTGTCACGGATGCGTGTTCAGGCGCGACCGCCGTTTCAGGACGCCGCGGCTCTGGACCTGCTCTTGGAGTTGCGCTGGAAGAACAGCGCCTGGCTTGCCACCGCCGACACCATCGCCGGCTGGAACGGCTTCGAAATCAGGAACGCCGGTTCGGGCCGCTCGCCGGTCAGGAAGCGCTCCGGGTAGGCGGTAATAAACACCACCGGCACCTCGAACGTCTTGAGAAGTTCGTTGACGGCATCAAGGCCGGAACTCCCGTCCGCAAGCTGGATATCCGCCAGAATAAGACCCGGCTTCCTGGACTTCGCCAGCGTGATGGCATCGGTATGGGTCCGCGCCACCCCGATCACGTTGTGACCGAGATTCTTGACGAGGCTTTCGAGATCCATCGCGATGAAGGTCTCGTCCTCGATGATCAGGACATCTGTTGCGATCTCGGCGGCCAGTTCGCGGCCGGCGGTGTCCGCCAGTTCACGAACCTGTGTCACGTCCGTATTCAGGATATGGCCGACCTCCTCTTCCGAGAAGCCCTCAAGCGACAGCAGCAGAAACGCCTGACGCGCGAGCGCCGTCAGGTTCGACAGCCGCTGTTCGGATGCGGCCGGCGCGGCTCCCTTGTCGGTCGTCTCATTCAGGGAGATGGAATTCCAGATTTGGGTGAAAAGCCGGAACAGGCCGACGCGCGGCCCGTGCTTTTCCTCCAGCAAGGCGGGGTCCTGGAGCAGGGCCTCAAGCATGGCTGCCACATAGGCATCTCCCGATGCCTGGCTTCCAGTCAGCGCGCGGGCATAGCGCCGCAACAGTGGCAGATGTTCAGCAACAAGCTGAGAACGAGACATACCCCCTCCAATCAAATCATCATTTCCATTTGAGACCGAAACGCGGCTGAGACCGTAACGCGGCCAGACGACCGCGGTTCCCCGCTTCGGACTGAATACGCTTTAATCCAAGAAAAGTTCCCTCTCGTCTGGAACTTTCTGGTGACCCTCCCGTTGACGAGTACATGATCATGGGGCTGAAAGGCTTCGAACAAAACACAAAAACCTCATGTTTTCAGCTTGTTAGCTACTAGCTGACGCAGGGATGACAACGGATTTGGCCAATGAAAGATTTGAAGCCTCCACAAAACAGGGCACCGACCAGCGCCGGCAAGCAAGGTGGCCTCAACGCCGAAATTCAATCCCGTATCGGGCACCAGTTGCGCGCGATGTATGATGATGTCGTGCGTCAAGGCGTTCCGGACCGTTTTGCCGATCTGATCCGCCAGCTTGATTCTCAGGATGCAGCTGCCCAGATCGCTGGAGACCCGACAAAAGACGGGAGGGACTAATGCCTCTCACGGACTCACTTCGCGACGACATTCTCGCGACCGTGCCAAGCTTACGCGCGTTCGCTATTTCCCTCAGCGGCAATGCCGACCGGGCGGACGATCTCGTGCAGGAGACGCTGTTGCGCGCCCTTGCGCATATCGATTCCTTCCAGCCGGGATCCAACCTGCCAGCGTGGCTGTTCACGATCCTGCGCAATCTCTTCCGCTCCGACTACCGCAAGCGGCGGCGGGAGGTCGAGGACGCCGATGGCAGCTATGCCAAGACGCTCAAGTCGCAGCCGGCTCAAAGTGCGCATCTCGAGTTCGAGGAGTTTCGAACCGCGCTCGACAAGCTGCCTCAGGATCAACGCGAAGCGCTCATCCTGGTGGGCGCCTCCGGGTTCTCCTATGAGGATGCGGCGGCGATCTGCGGATGCGCGGTCGGCACCATCAAGAGCCGCGTGAACCGCGCGCGATCGAAGCTGAGCGCACTGCTCTATGTCGACGGCGCCGAGGACTTCGGTCCGGATGACACGATCCGCGCCGTGATCGGCGGAGGCAGCGGCTAGGCCGTCATCCCGGGCTCACCAGCAAAATGAAAACGCGGCCACCTGCAAAGTGGCCGCGTTTTTCCGATCAGTTCAAGCCGCCAAAGGCCCAGATTAAAATCAGCACGGGAATGGGAATCCCGAGCAACCACAACAGCAGATAACGTCCCATGTGACTTTCCTTTTGCGTGACAGCGCTTGCTGCTCAATTCATCGCCGGAAAGTTTGTTCCTCGATCTGTCCGATCAGCGCTTTCGCACAGGCGCACCGATCCGTTCGGTGCGATCCATCTCGGTTTCATCCACCACAGTGGCCATCGGGGCGGTCAGTTCGTAGACGTAGCTGACGTCGGTGAAGTATCGCTTCGACGTGCCGCCCAGCGCTTCGGGGGCCACGCGATCCAGCAGCACAATTCCGAATTCGCTATCGGCCCGGCGGGTCGCCGCACTGGTGTTGAATTCTTCCCAGCGGAAATGGAATACCGCATCCGGCTCCTCGCTCACGCTCCAGTCCGCGACGATATGCGGATGCTTGCCGACCAGCGACAGGCCTTCATCGGCGTGGGACGCCAGTTCGAAAAACAGCAGCGACAGGCTCTGCGCCGCGCGTGCGCTCACTGTGACATCAGGCCCGCTCAGCGCAATCCGGTCGGCATGGGGAATAGCGCGGGGTTCGAACAGGCCCTTGAGCTTGACGCCCTGCCACTGGCTCTCGCTGAGCAGCGACACGACATGCGACATGGCATGAATCCGGCCGATCAGCAGGTCACGCGCGACGTCGATGTCCGCACCATGACGCATGGTCCGCGTCACGATCGACTGGATGACCGCAAGAATGTTTTTAACGCGATGGTTGAGTTCGTCGATCACCGCGGTCAGCCGCCGCTCGAAATCGATGCGGGTCTGGATTTCCCGGCTGAGACGCACGTTGTTGTAGGATACATATCCGAACAGGCCGCAGAGAATGAGCGTCAGCGCCACGCCGATCAGCGTGACGATGCCCGCGAGTTCCTGGGCGCGCGTCGCGACATTCGTTTTGGCGTAATAGATCAGCGTCCAGTCCCGCGCGCCGAATGAAACGACGCGCAGCAGCGGCGGATTCTCGGCATCCAGTTGCAGCGGAACGGACGTGACGTTGCCTTCTGAATCCGAGGTCAGGTTGTCGGAGGCGTTTCGCGGATCGCGCAACGCCACCGAGAACAGGGACAGATCGTCGTTGGCCAGCATCAAAGGCGCCAGCCGGTAGGAAATCGTCAAAAAGCCCGCGATACTGGTTCCGGTGTCAGTTCGCACCGGCGACGCCAGAACGATGCCCATGGGACCGCCGTTACGCAGCAGCACGAAAGGATCGGAGGAGACCGGCCTGCCCTCCTCCACCGCGCGTTTGAGCATGGGCATGATCACCGGATGGTTGTTCAGCACCCGGCCGACGAACGCCTTGGTCTCGTCGTTCTGCGGTTCGACATCCATCACAACGGTCGCCGGATCGGGCGCGGTTGCCGGATTGAGCGGCGTATCATCGACATTCCGGATGATCGGATTGGGGAAACCGGCAAGCTTCAGTTCGTTCTGCGCCCGGCCGAAATCGATGCGCGGGACGCGAGCCACCCAGCTCGCGACAAGGAAATCGGTCTTGAAGGCGTAGATCGACGAGCGCAGCGGCTGCAGCGCGCTGGCCATATTAATCGAAGGCGACCGAAACAGCCCGACCGCGACCCGAGCCAGCAGCTCACGCTCGCTCAGGCGCTCCTGGACCAGGCTCGCGTGGGTATCCACCGATCGTGCCAGATCGATCCGGCCGATCGACAGTTCCTGATCGTAGACCTTCATGGCCACGAGAGCGGAGATAACCACTCCGATGATCGCCATCAGTCCGATGATGAGGCCAAGACGGAGCACGCACTTACTCGGAAGCGATAAGGGATGAAAATGGACCCGGGCCAAGGAGGCTGGCTCGGCGGAAACGGTGGTCGTACACAGATACCGTACCGATGGTCATGAATACTCTATTGCTGCCGGATCGCTGGCTGACGGCCGGCGCGGCCTGAATGCGTCGTGAATGGAATAATGTAGGCGCTGCCCGATGGTTCCAGCGACGGGAAAATATACCTGTCGAAGGTCATGGTAAATGCGCAAACGTCATCGCGCTAGGCCACGGCCAGAAGGCCGAGGACCACCGTGACGATGCCGACCAGAATCGCGCCTAGAAAGAGGCCGCTGTAATCTCTGCCGGAGGCTGCGGTGAGTGACCGTTTCATGCAGAGCTAACACTTCCGGCTCAAGAGCGTTCCTGACAATATCAATGCGCAAGGCGTACCGGCCGTGCGGGAACGCGGGGCCGTCAGTTCACCTTCTCCGGAACCGATGCCCGAAGTCCGCCTTTCGCCTCGATGAAGCGAATGATGCGATCCAGCCCCTCGCTCTTTTTCAGATTGGTCATGACGAACGGCCGCTCGCCGCGCATGCGCCTGGCGTCGGTGTCCATCTTTTCAAGCGATGCGCCGACATGGGGCGCAAGATCGATCTTGTTGATGACCAACAGGTCTGAGCGCGTGATGCCGGGGCCGCCCTTGGACGGAATCTTGTCGCCCGCCGCAACGTCGATCACATAAATGGTCAGGTCCGCCAGCTCCGGGGAGAAGGTCGCCGCCAGATTGTCGCCGCCGGATTCGATCAGCACCAGATCGAGATCGGGAAACTTGACCCGCATGTCGGCCACCGCCGCGAGATTCATCGAAGCGTCCTCGCGGATCGCGGTATGCGGGCAGCCGCCCGTCTCCACGCCCGCGATACGATCCGGCGTCAGCGAGCCGGAGCGGACCAGGAATTCCGCGTCCCACTTGGTGTAGATGTCGTTGGTGATCGCCGCGATCTCGTAACGCTCGCGCATCGCCTTGCAGAGCAGATCCATCAGGGCGGTCTTGCCGGACCCGACCGGGCCGCCGATGCCGACGCGAAGCGGGCCGTTCATGCTGGTGCTCATGGCGAAACCTTTCTCAAGATCGAAACAGCCGCGTATACTGCGCTTCATGGCGCATGCTGGCGAGATCGGCGCGGAATGTCGCGCTGCCGAGATCGTCCAGCGACGCGTCGAAGGATTTTTCCGCGGTCGCCGCGATCACGGGTTCGAGCGCCGCCAGCGCGCGCTGGCTGTCGGTCTGCCCCAGCGGAACGAGACGGACACCGGCTGAAATCCAGTTCGACGTCGTCGCATGCAAAAAAGCGTGCAGCGTCAGGGCAAGCGGAATGCGATGTCCCGCCGCAAGCACGCCGACGGCAACAGGATACACGACCGGACCAGTCACATGCGATGCCAGCAGATCGAGTGCGTCACAGTTCCAGGCCGAGCGGGCGATTTCAACAAAGGCGCGGCCCTGCGCGGTGGTTTCCAGATGCCGCTCGCGCGACGGAACGAACGCCGCGGCAAGTTCGGCGACATCGTTCAACGCCCGCCCGTCCGTTGCAGCCGCCGCCCGGTAGGCATGACAGAGCAACGTGCCATCGCAGAAACCCGCCCCCTCCAGCAGCATCGCCGCGAGCCAGTCCTGCAGCGTTGCCATGGTGGTGATGTCGCCCGCCTCGACCGCCCACTCGATACCGCTGGAATAGGAAAACGAGCCGACCGGAAACGACGGCGACAGCCACGTCATCAGCCGGAACAGCGCAGCCGATTCATCGGCCTCGGACGCGACGCCATCCTGACCGCGCTCATTTGTGGTCATGAGCATGGGAGTGACCGTGGTGGTGATCATGGTCGTGCTTGCCGTGACCATGATCGTGGTCGTGCTTGCCGTGACCATGATCGTGGTGTGCGTGATCATGGCCGCCGTGTTTGTGATCGCCATGATCGTGGTGACCATGATCATGGTGGCCGTGATCGTGATTGTGGGCGGCATGGCCGCCGCCGGTATAGGCTCCGCCTTCCGGATCGAACGGGGCCTCGATGGCGACGACGCGCGCGCCGAGGCCGCGCACCATGTCCTCGATCACATGATCGCGCCGGATGCGAAGGCCCTTGCCGACGATCTGCGTCGGCAGATGGCGGTTGCCGAGGTGCCATGCAACGCGCACGAGATGATGCGAATCGGTACCGCGGATTTCCACCAGCGGTTCCGGCGCGGCGACCACCTCGATCAGCCGACCGTCTTCGAGCACCAGCGCGTCGCCGCCGCGCAGTGCGACGGCTTCCTTGAGGTCGAGCAGGAATTCCAGCCCGCGCGTGCCGGTCATCGCCATCCGCCGCCGATGCCGGTCGTCGAAGCCGAGGACCACCGTATCGGCGGCGGCCTCGGTCCAGCGAACCTGCGGGCGAACCTGCGTGGCGCGGATCATGGCGATATTCTCACAGCTTCTGCACTTCGCCGCCGCTGATGATCTCGATCTCGGTCGGCGATGCCTTCATCGGCGCGGACAGTTCGCGCCACGCCTTCAGATGCGGCGCGCGGCTATGCGCGGTCAGATCGTCGCGGGTTTCCCAGCGCTCGACGAAAACGAACACGTCGGGATCGTTCACGCTGGCATGCAATTCGTAGGAAATGCAGCCCTTTTCCTTGTGCGTTTCGGCCATGCAAACCTTCGCGCCGGCAATATAGCCGGCGCGGTGTTCAGGCTTCACCTTCGTGGTGGCGACGACGTAGATCATCGGACTTCCACATTCGCCGGCGTGATCACCTCGATCTTCGGCGGACCGGCGAGGCAATTCACAACAACCCGCCCGAACGTTTTCATGTGCTCGGCCTTGCGATGCGGCACCAGCGCCTCGGCGTTTTCCCACTGTTCGACGAACACCAGCTTGGTGGGATCGGTCACGCT
>JAGVII010000559.1 GCA_020056155.1 Afipia sp. | reverse complement strand
GGCGAGGATGCCCCAGGCCAGTTTGCGATTCGACACGACATGCACCGCGATGGTGGTCACTGCGGCGGCCAGAGCGGACGAAGGCCCAGGTGCCGCGTCGGCCGCACGGCGGATCGCGGTCAATTCCGCGCGCGATACGTCGGCAATCAGTTCTGAAATCAGGTCCGCTTTTGACGGAAAATAGCGGTAGACCGTACCCGCCGCGACATTGGCGCGGGTGGCGACCGGCGCGATCTGAACCGCGGCCATTCCGCCTTCAGCAGCGGCGTCGCGCGCTGCCGCAAGGATCGCATTGCGGCGTGCCGCAAGGCGCTTCACGACCTGATGAGTTCGCCTGTAAACCATTGATGGCGTTCGTCTCCCAAAAAGAAGTGAACACCAGTTCAAAAGCGGAGACAAGCGATTCGGTGCCTGCGAATTCAAATTCGCAGTGCAGCAAAAAATGAAACTTCAGCCGCTGAATCCGAGCGCCCGCGCCAGCGCGGCCACCGCCATTCCGGTAATCACCGCGACGAACTCGTTGCGCCGGATGATGGTAATCGCGACCGCTGCGCCGATGGCGAACAAAACCACCGCGCCGCCGGTGACGGCGACCGGCAGCGACGCCGCGACGATGATCGAGCCCGGCAGCGCATCCAGCATCCGCCGCACGCGCGGGGTGACGTTGACGTACCCCATCAGCCAGTAGCCGCCGAGACGAGAAGCGACCGTCACCGCCATCATCACGGCGAACGCGATCATCACATCGGAGCGCATGAACTCGCTCATGCGGCCTCTCCGCATTGCGAGGCCTGCGCTTCGCCGGTCGGGGGATCGTCCATCAATCCGGCGCAGATCGCGCCCGACACGGCACCCGCGATGATGAACCACCAGCCGGGCATCAGCCAATGCACCCCGAGCGCCACCGCGCCAGACACCGCCCACGGGATCGCCCGCCGCGGACCTTTCCAGGCCGGCACCAGCATCGCCGCGTAGAACGCCGGCACCACCAGATCGACGCCGTATTTTTTCGGGTCGCTCAATTGCCCGGCGAGCAGATATCCCGGCAACGACGATACAAACCAGAGAACGTAGAGCACGATGCCGCCGCCGACCACGAACGACGCATCGGCTC
Organism: Afipia sp.; assembly: GCA_020056155.1. Taxonomy (GTDB): domain Bacteria; phylum Pseudomonadota; class Alphaproteobacteria; order Rhizobiales; family Xanthobacteraceae; genus Afipia. The sequence continues at coordinate 1,171 of JAGVII010000559.1, read as the reverse complement.
CGCCGCGATTGCGATAGCGCGTCGCGGCCAGCCAGCCGCCGTTGGTAACCAGCAGCATCGACGGGTAGGACTGCCACCACGGCAGCGTGCCGAACCAAGGGCGGAGACTGGCGCTCATCAGCGAAAAGCGGATGTTGACGGTTGCCGTGAGCAGCGCGAGCGTCGCGATCGACGACACCGTCAGGGTATCGGGCCAGGATGAAACCGCGACGAACTGCGACAACCCGCCATAGACGAAGGCCATCATCGCCTGCACTTCGGTGAGCGTGAAATTCTTCTGCGCGCAAAGTGCGCCGAACGCCATACCAAAGGCGAGCGTGCCCGGCAGCATCGGCGCGATGGCGACGATGCCCGGCATGATGGCATTGCGCGACCAGTAGGCCGGCGCGTGGAAATGATCTGGGGGGACCGGGGCCGTCATCGATTCATCCGCGGGAAGACGATCATGCGTGCGGTGAATGCGGCGTGAGGTCAAGCCGACAAGGCCGCGACCTGCGACGAATAAACGATCTGGAAATGCATGCGCGCCATGCGTTTAAGGCCGTAAGACCGGGTTCCGATCATCGCCCCACTGCAAGTGCGCGCGACGCGCAATCAGCGCCGCAACGATCAGTGCCGCGGCAAGTCCGGTGGGCATGACGACATACGGAAAGACCATCAGCAACACGGTTACGACGCCGAGCGCCGGCAGTTCATAATCGAGAAACCCGTCCGTGATGCCCATGCGCACAATCAGCGCCACGGGAATGGCAAGCACCATCATGTCGTACAAATAGAGATATGGCGTTGCCAGCAACGCTCCGGTAGCCAGCGCCGCGGCCTTGAGCTCGTAGCTGACGCGACTACGCCAGAGAATGACGACCGTGAGCGCCACAATCCCGGTCACGCCCCACTGAAGACTGTGGGCGAGCGTATCGCCGCCGCCAAGAAAACGCACCAGTGACAGGGTGCTTTGCATCTTGCCGAAGGTGGCGGCGCCATCGGACAGGAAGGCCGCCGACGCGCGCGGCAGCCAGTGAAAGAATTCGATCCAAGTTACGTTGCCGAACGCAAACCAGGACAATGCGGCGACCGATGCGCCGGTCAGCGCAGCTGACGCGAATGTCTTCCATTGCCAGGCAGCGATCAGCACGAGGGGAAACATCAGGCCATACTGTGGTTTGTAGGTGAG
>JAGVII010000850.1 GCA_020056155.1 Afipia sp. | reverse complement strand
GCCTTCGGCTCGGCCGGCCAGCGCTGCTCGGCCCTGCGCGTCCTCTATGTGCCCAAGGATTCGGCTGACGCCCTGATCGAGGGCCTGAAGGGCGCGCTGGCGGTCCAGACCGTCGGCGATCCCGCCGATCCAAAGACCGACATCGGCCCCGTCATCGACCCGGAATCCCGCCGCGCCTTGGAAACTCACGTCGAGCGCCTGTCGAAGGAGGCGAAGATCATCGCCCGCGCCGGCCTGCCGCTGCGCGCCGAAAAAGGCGATCTGTTCGCCCCCACCATCGCCGAAATCCCCACGCCCGACTTCCTGGAACGCGAGGTGTTCGGGCCGATCCTGCATATCTATCGCTACAACTCGGCCGATCTAAAAACCGTCGCCGGCAAGCTCGCCGCCCGCGGCTACGGCCTGACGCTTGGCGTCCACAGCCGGATCGAAGCCTTCGCCACCGAAGTGATCGACCTGGTTCCGGCCGGCAATGTCTACGTCAACCGCTCGATCACGGGCGCCGTCGTCGGCGTGCAGCCGTTCGGAGGGGAGGGCCTGTCGGGCACGGGGCCGAAGGCCGGCGGACCTAACAGCCTGATCCGCTACGCGGCCGAAAAGGCGATCAGCGTTAACATCGCCGCGCAGGGCGGGGATCCGGCGCTGTTGAACCTGTAGCACTCGTTATTTAGCAAGGTGGCGCGCCCGGCGGTTCTGGCAGGTTGCGGTAAATAGTCTAAGGAAGACGAATGAAGCGCATCTGTATCGACGGCTACAATCTCTCACTGTCCAGAGGGACTGGGATCGCCACCTACGGGAGAAATTTGCTGATCAATGCACGTGAACTCGGTTACGGCACCGAGGTTCTCTATGGGCCTGCAGCCCCGCGAAATCGCAGCAATGTTCTGAACGAGGCTGCGCTTGTCGACGCGGAGCGACCGCCCAGGAAGTTGAGCCGCAAGGAAAAGATCAGCCGCTTCAAGGGCGCGCTAACCTCCAGGTTTGGCCGGGTTGCGCATTCGATACAGCCCTCGGGTGAAGTGATCTGGCCGTCACGCGGCGGAGGGCGCCCGGCGGCGGATCGCTTCTGGGCTGCTCCGGAATTATTTGCCCACGCCAGTCGTAGTTTGCAAGTCTATGGCGCGACGACGCCCGTCGTGTTTGAGGGTTCGTCCGAAGTCCCGCCGCCTGACGTGATGCACTGGACGGCTCCCTTGCCTGTCTACTCGAAGAAGACGGCAAATATTTATACCTTCCATGATCTCATACCCCTGAGATTGCCTCATACAACCTTAGACGACAAAAGCGTCTTCATGGCCTTGTGTGAGAACGCCATAAAGAGAGCGGATCATATTGCAGTTGTTTCCGAGACTACGCGTCAGGATGTCATGAGAATATTGAATGTGCCAGAAGACCGGGTCACCAACACCTACCAGTCCGTCTCTCTGCCGAAATCTTTGATTGAACGCCTCGAACGCGACGTTGTTATGGAGCTGGAAGGAATATTCGATCTAGGATGGAAAGAATATTTTCTTTATTTTGGCGCTATTGAACCCAAGAAAAATTTGGGGCGGATTATTGAAGCCTATTTGAGTTCCGGCGTGAAAACGCCCCTGATCATCATCGGGGGACGGGCCTGGCTCGATGAAGGCGAAACGGCGCTTCTCAATCAAGTCAAACGTGACGGCGGTCCGAACGCTGATCGTATCCGCCAGTATGAGTTCATGAGTTTTCCTATGCTGGTCAGCCTGATCAGGGGGGCGAAGGCGGTTTTGTTCCCCTCCCTGTACGAGGGATTCGGCCTTCCGGTGCTGGAAGCCATGCGCTTGTCGACGGCTGCGCTGACATCCACCGGCGGGGCTCTGCCCGAAGTCGCGGGGGATGCCGCATTGATTGTGGACCCCTATGATGTGCCCAGCATCACGCGCGGCATCCAGGCGCTCGATGCCGATGAAGCGCTTCGCACAGAACTAGTCGCCAAGGGGCTTCTGCAGGCCGCACGCTTCACACCGGAAGCATATCAGCAACGGCTGAGCGAGCTTTACGCCAAGGTGCTCTGACCCTGAAGAATGGCTGCGACGCCCGTCCGGAAATGAATGTTCGGCTTCCAACCCGGCAAGCGGTCATAAGGCGGCGCGAACCGCATGATTTCCCTCGGACGATAGGGCAGCGTTGGCATGACTTCGGGTAAGGCGAGACCAGCCGCCTGGGCGACGATCCCCGGAACATCGCGCAAGATCAGCACCTCGTCGCCATAGACAGTGAATATGTTCGAGTCGCTGTCCGACCAGGCGGAATCAGAGAACAAGGCGGTACGGACGGCCTCGACCGCGTCATCGACATGGAGGAAGCATATTTCTTGCTCCCCCTTGCTCATGGTCATTGCTTCGCCCGACTGGATGCTTCGTATCAAGGCCGGAAGGAATCTTTGATGGGCTTGGCCGGGGCCGTACACGTCATAGAAGCAGAGGGAACATACCTCCAGAAGTTCGGCTTGGTGAAAGAAGGTTAGGAGATCTTCAGTCGCGCGTTTCGTCGCCGCATAAAAGGTTTGGGGGGAATACTCGTCTGGACGGGAGAAGGTCGAGAAGGTTGAGATATTGACGAAGCGTTTGACTTTCGCCTCGATGCAAGCGTTCACGAAATGCATCGGAAACGTCACATTGGAGGCGACCAGGGCATCGACGTCCGCCGGCGAATGTCCTTTCCGAACATCTGCCGCCAGGTGCACGGCGTAATCCGGCCGCCAAGCCAGCAGATCGCGGGCCAGTCCCTGCGATTCCCCTTCATAGAGGATCCGAGCCGGGCCGGCCTCTGTGACGCCGGAGCTGCGGGAAATTACCGCCACCTCATGTCCGGCCGCCATCAACGCCGACGTCAGGCGTGCGCCGACATAGCCCGTGCCTCCGCAGATGACGATCCGCATCTCAGATGTCCTTGAGCAAATTGGCGACGTATCCGGCGGAGTAGGCGAACATGTCTTCTCCCTTAGCCTGGCGATCATACCATTCCGCCGTGTCCTTGAGGGATTGGTTTAGCGACTGGCTGGTGCGCCAGCCGAGTCGTTCGTTGGCCTTGGCGGGGTCGATTAACAACAGGCCTGCTTCCTTACCGAATGTGGCCTTGGCGTCGACGATGACCGAGCCCCGGCCAAGGGCCGCGACCATGGAGTCGCAGATTTCCTGAACCGTGCGGGTCTCGCCCGATGCGAAGTTCCAGGAGCCCCGATACCGGCCAGCATCGGTGTCGAGAGCGGCCGCCAACTGCATATAGCCGACCAGAATATCGAGTACATAGGTCCAGGGGCGCACAGCTTCCGGCATTCGAATCGTCACCGAACCGCCGTTCAGTAGATCGCGCATGCAGTCGGGGACCAGGCGATTCGGCGACCAGTCTCCTCCGCCGAACACATTGCCTGCCCGCCCCGAAGCGATCGCTGCGTCGGCCGAGTTGAAATAGGATGTCTGGTATGAGTGATAGATCAGCTCTGCGGCGCCCTTTGAGGCCGAGTAAGGATCGTCGCCCCCCATTTCCTCATCCTCGCCGTAGGGCTCGAGGCGTTCTTTATTCTTATAGCATTTGTCGCTGGTCACAATCACGGAAGTGACTGCTGAATCCGAGGTACGCACCAACTCACAGGCGTTCGCCACACCGATGACATTGGTCGTCACCGTGTCCAGAGGGTCGCGATAGGAGACCGAGACGATGGCCTGGGCAGCCAGATGGAAGAGAAAGTCCGGACGCGTCTCATCGATGACCTCGCGATAGGTTTCGATGGACCGGACATCTCCGATGGCGGACGCGGGATTGACGAGATGCGAACTGACCTTCAGCGCGTAATAGGCGTGCAGGTCGTTTTCCGGCTCCGAAATGGACAGACCGGCAACCTCGGCTCCCATCTGGCGCAGCATGAACACCAGCCAGGATCCCTTGAAGCCCGTATGGCCAGTTACGAGCACGCGTTTGCCGCGGAAAACTTGGGTCAGTGACACGGATGAATCCTTTTGAGGTGCAATCGAGGAAGGCCCTCGGGCCTAATCAAACGCAGGGCGCGTGGTAACGGTCAGCCCGAACGAGGTGCAGACGGCTCCGCCGAGCATCAGCTTCAGATGGAGAGATTCCGATCCCCAGACTTCCTGCAGATCCGTCGACATATTGCCAGCATAAGGCGGGGTGTCGATGAAGCAGTCGAGAGGGCCATCTCCAGCCTTGAAGTTCAGGGGCGCCACATAGTGACCCGCTGCGATCAGCTGCTTGGCGATGAACTTGACGTCGCCTCGCCGCATACGTTTTGCGCCGGCGCCGGCGCCCTTGCTGGTTAGGTCGAGATCGAAGATGAAGACCCCGGTTCCTCCGGGGCGGAGACGGTCTATGGCGGCCAAAACCTCCTGGCGCGCCGCCGATGCGTCGCCAAGTTGGTTCAAATGGTCGATCGACCAGACGACGTCGAACACCCCCAATTCGGTGGGAAGCCCGCCGATCACGCCCGATGCGGCAGAGACGGCCTCGTCGAATTGAGCGCCTGAGATCAGCTCATGCCTGTGCGCCATATTGCGCAGGCCCTCGGCGTTGATAGCTGCCGGATCCGTCGTCTTCAGTAACACGGTGCTTTTCACACCGCGCGCCGCAAGATAGCTGAGCAGGGGGTTGCGTTGCTCGCCGAGCACCAGAGCCCTTACGCCTTGTCCGATCCCCTTGTTGTCGCGAAGAGACTGGAGAACATAGGCGAATTCCCAAGCCTGCCGGTGGAAGCGAAAGGGTTCTCCCAGTTCGCGCAACCAGTAGCGCGCCCAGGCCGACGACAGGTCGTCTTGTGTGACGGTCTTGCTGGTGAGCGACAGGGTCGAGGATCGCCACCGAACCGGCGGCAGAGTCGCAGCCGCCGAACGAGCCGTTCTGTATGCGGACTGTTTCGCAGCGAAGACGGACCAGTCCTGCGGCGACCACTCCGTCGCAGCCGGCTTTCGAAATTTGCGGCGGATATTGTCGATCAGTTTCATCAGAGAACCTTGGATGACGACACTTGGATGCTACTCCGGCGAGGCCATCTTGGGGCGCTTGGTCACACCGAGTTCCTTGGCGATCTCGGACAGCAGAACATTCCCGTCATCACTGACGCGCCCCGCATGCGCCGTGTAGGCGGAATCGGCGTCATGCCAGGAGCAAGCGAAATGGTGGCACAGGCTGGTGCGCTCTGTGTAGGCGTTCAGCGAGAAGAGTTTGTCTCCGTTAGCCTTGGGCGCCAAGGGGGAGAAGTAATCCTGGGGATAAATCTTCACGCCGGCATGAATGACCGGGTCGTCCAGGTGGGGTGACGTCCCCATCCCTCCGACGTGATGTCCTTTTTCGAAGAAGTAGAGCGCTGTCAATTGCGGCGCCCAAAGGTAGAACGCCTTTTTTCGCCAAGCCTTTATAGGGCCCATGCCTTCGTAAACCGAGCACATGTATTCGGCGATCTTGGCGTTGGGTTTAGTAGCCATGGAGTGCGCCGTGTACCAACCGCCCTCCTTTTCATCTATGCCGATGAAGGCATCGAACTTGTCTGCGACTTCGAGTTCCTCGATCAAGTCTCGAATTTGATGTCCATCAGTTACCTCGACGTCGGCGTCGAGATACATGCCGCCGTGTTCCTTCAGGACCCACCAGCGGAAATAATCGGTCAGGAAGGCATGGTCTTTCGCTGTGTAAAGCTCTTTGACATAGTCGTTGATGTCGATCGGCAGGTTGCTGGCGTTCCAAAGCTTAATTTCAAAATCGGGAAGCTGGTCGGCCCAAGTCTGAAGGTAGCCTTGGAATCGATCGGGCTTCCCGTCAAAGCCGAAATAGATTCTGTGAAGGATTTTTAGGTTTGGGCGCGAGTTTTTGACTGCTGAAGACGGTACTTTCTGTGTGATCTCGATAGGTTCACCAGGCGATATTTTGCCGATCACTTCCGGAGCGGACGGCGTTCCCATACCCGACCGCGCCTTAAGCATATCGACGTACTCGTGATACAGCATCGGATCCTTGCGATGCCGTTCACGTTCTTCACCGCTCATCTCAACATTTAGGTTGGCGAAGAGGTGATAGACGCAGGTGTTCTCGGTATGGCGTAAGGTGTCGCCGTCGAGAGTGAACTTGGGAGAGAAATACTCCTGTGGATAGACCTTGACCCGCCCCGCGACTGTGGGCGAATCCAACTGTGTCATCATGCCCTTGGTTTTTATGACGCCCTTTTCCAAGAAATAAAGCGACATGAGTTGGGGGCCGATAAGACCGCGCATCTCTCTCCAGTGCCACATAGGGCCGGAAAGGGTAGTCTCGTACATGTTGACCATGAAGTTCACCAGCTCGCTGTTCGGCTTGGCGATAACGGTCTGGGCGGTCGGGTGCCCGTTGTAATAGTCCTCGACGCCGACGGCGGCGTCATATTCGTCCGAAGCGAAGACGTCCTCGATTAACTGATGCAGTCGTGCGCCGTCGAGGATTTCGCAGTCTGCGTCCAGATACATGCCGCCGAAGCGCT
>JAGVII010000644.1 GCA_020056155.1 Afipia sp. | reverse complement strand
GTCCCTTTTTCCTTTGCTTGTTCAACGATGAATAGCGATCATCCACAATTTTGGTAGCGAGGATGTCGGATCGGCTGCTCTGCTTGGGGCGACGTGTGACACACACAGTATATCCTTCGCTAGCAAATACTTGGCCGCAGTCGGCCACAACAGTTCCAATACGGCACGGTAATAATTCTCGGCGAATGTCGAGTGGGCGACAGGTGCGACATATGCCGCATAATTTTCCGCCCGCAGCTATTTTTCGATGTGCCCCCTCAGAAAGGAAAACACGTCTATGATCAATAGCTAGCGCCTAGCGATTATATTTTACTATTGCCTGTAATCGGATTGAGATCGTACAGATTGCTTGACACGTTCCAAAAAAGAACTGTAGCTTTTAAGAAAATTGCCATTCCACGGAGAGCCAAACTGGCCTCTGAAGGCGAGGGCGCAAGGGTTACAGGGAAACGATATGAACGCACGCTCATACCTGCTGGCGGCGATTCTTTTGGCGACATCGGCTCAGTGCGCTATCGCGCAGAGGAAGTACGATTCCAGAGCAACCGATACCGAAATCAAAATTGGCAACACAATGCCATATAGCGATCCTGTCTCCGCTTACTCGAACATTGGTAATGCGTCGTTTCGAACAAAGGATAGCTGACATGTATCTGAAATCTTTCGAACGTTCCGCGAATGGTTTGCTGCTGGCGGCGTTCGCTATCGGCCTGAGCTCCGCGGCCATGGCGCAAAACTTCCCGTCGCGGCCGGTGACGATCAAGGCCGCCTTTCCGGCGGGCGGACCGTCCGACGCTTCGATTCGCGCCGCTAATCAGATTCTGGAACGCAACCTCGGCCAGACCATGGTGACGGAGAACGTCGCGGGAGCCGCCGGTTCGATCGCCGCAACGGCCGTGCTCAACGCTAAGGCGGATGGCTATACGATTCTCGGAACGACGGGTTCGGATCTCGTGACCGCGCCTTTCACAATTGCGTCTGCGAAGTATCAGCCCGAGAGTTTCAAGCTGATCGGTGTGGTTGGAAACTCGGACTTCATCCTGGTGTCCAGTTCGGCCCATTCGTTCAAGACGCTTGACGAACTAATCGCTTATGCATCAAAGCCCGGAAACAAGGAACTGACGATTGGTCACTGGGGCAAAGGATCGACCGCGCATATCGTTGGCGCCGATTTCCAGGCCCGGACGAAGACGAACTTCCTGGAAGTCCCTTACAAGGGTGTCGCGCCGGTGGTCTCGGACATCACAGGCCAGCATCTCGATCTGACTTTTGCTCCATTAGGTGGACCAGTCCTCGAACTGATCAAGTCAGGTAAGATAAAGGCGATCGCTATCGCCAGCGACAAGCGCCATCCGTCTCTGCCGGACGTGCCGACGATGACCGAAAATCCAAAGCTCAAGAATTTCGAGTACAGCATCTGGGCCGCATTGTTCGCGCCGCCCGAAACGCCGGAGCCGGTTGTCAAGCGCCTGAACGAGGCGGTTAACGCATGGCTTGCGAGCCCGGAATATCTCGACCGGGTGGCCGTTCAAGGCTCGCGGCTGATGAAGTCCATGAGCGTCGCCGAAGTCGACGCATTCTTCAAGAGCGAGCGAGAGAAGTTCACCGCGATGGCTAACGCGCTTAAACTCGCCACGCAGTAGGTTTCGTGATCTGGGCAGATGCCCGGTCGCGGTTCGGGACACGATACTTCTCCGTTCTACAAGATAACTTAGCAGTGCCCACGAAGCCGCTGTCACAAGGGAGGAAAGAGATGTGGATCAAGTTAGGCATCATGGGTGCATGTTTGAGTGCATCCTTACTTGCACTGCCTGCGAAGGCCGCTGACCAGCCCGGGGTTACACCCACTGAAATCAAGATTGGCGGAATTTTTCCCTTCAGCGGTCCCGCGTCATCGATCGGCCTCGTTGGTAAAGGCGTCATAGCTTATACGCAATTTATCAATGATCGCGGCGGCATCAACGGGCGCAAGATTAACTACATCGCGATGGACGATGCCTACAGCCCGCCGAAGGCGGTAGAGCATGCGCGCAAGCTGGTGGAAAGCGACGAGATATCCTTCATGTTCGGCCAACTCGGCACACCGGGGATTTCGGCGACGGCAAAGTATCTGACTGCCAAGGGTATTCCATCAGTCTCGATCATCAGTGGCTCCAGCAAGTTTACAGTTGTGGCCGACTACCCCCTCACAACGACGGGTTTGGTGAGCTACCAGATCGAGGGCCGAATTTATGCGAAGTATCTCAACAAAACGCTGCCCGGCAAAAAGTACGCGATCTTGTATCAGAACGATGATCTCGGCAAAGATTACGTCAGCGCTTTCAAGTCTTTCTTCAAGGAGGACTTTGACAAACGCGTCGTCACTGCTGCGTATGAGGTTTCGGAGCCAACCGTCGATTCCCAGGTTGTGAACCTTAAAAGCTCGGGCGCTGATGCGCTCTTTGTTGCGGGCACGCCGAAGTTTGCGGCGCAAGCTATCCGAAAAGTTGCCGAGCTTGGTTGGAAAACGCAGATGGTGCTGGATTTTCCTTCAGGGTCAATCGGCGGAACGTTGAAGCCAGCCGGTCTTGAGAATTCTATTGGCGTAATTGTTGGTACAGTAAATAAGGATCCTACCGATCCAAAATGGGAGAAGGATGAGGGGGTGAAAGCCTACAAAGCCTTCTTCGACAAGTATCTGAAAGGCGCAGACTATCAAAACGGCAGTTATCAGACTGGATATGTACAAGGCAAGATTCTTGAACAGATCCTTCGTCAATGCGGCGGCGATTTTTCGCGCGCCAACATCATTAAGCAAGCCAAGTCGCTTAAGAATGTAGTGGTGCCGACTGTGTTTGACGGAATCGTTGCGAATACGAGCGAATCCAGCAACATGAATTGGACGCAGCTGCAATTGCAGCGCTGGAACGGCCACAGTTGGGAGCAGTTCGGCGGTATTCGGGATGATGGAGCCGAATGACGTAAAAACGTGCTTTCGTTCGATTCAAAAGTACGCCTGCTAGTCGGACGACGCTCCTACGTTTGAAGTTTAATTTTCTTTTGCAGTTATGTAGCAAAAATGATGACTGACGGATCAGAATCTAACGTTGCTTCACAAGGCCCTAGTTTTGCTCCGCGAAAAGTGGAGATTGAAAATCGTGTCAACGGCACACTCGTATTGAGATCACCGATCGCATTCAAGGAGCCCGAATGGTCGATTTTGGACTCCCTTCCCGCATGGGCAGAAAAAGCCCCACACCGGACGTTTCTTGCTCAGCGTGGCGGCGACGGTGCGTGGGAAAAAGTGTCATACGCGGAGATGTGGGCGCGGGTGCGGGCTGTCGGTCAAGCTTTGCTCGATCAAGGTGCACAGCGTGGAGACAAGCTCGCGATCCTTTCCGGCAATTCGATAGAGCACGCGGTCGTCATGTTCGCCGCGATGTCGGCTGGCTTGGTGGTGGCTCCGATCTCGCCGAATTATTCGCTCATGCCCGGTGGCCTGGCTCGCCTGCAGGACATCAGCACACTGCTCCGACCGTCGTTCGTCTTTGTGCAGGACAGTGATGCCTATGCCGCCGCTCGCGCGATTCCGGAGCTTGCGAGCGCGACGTGGATTGCGGCTGATCAGAAAGCCGGATCGCTGGCGATCAGGTCGCTCTATGAGACAGCGCCGGGTGCTTCGTTCGAGAACGCGTTTCGTTCCATCGCCATGGAGTCGCCCGCCAAGATATTGTTCACGTCTGGTTCGACGGGGCTGCCAAAGGGCGTGATCAATACGCATCTGATGATGGCGAGTGCGCTCGAGATGGGATCGTTGCTGGTGTTGCCTCGCGAAGCGCCGGTTCAGGTCGAATGGCTCCCTTGGCATCATACAATGGGAAGCAACATCATCCTGCAGGGCATTCTGAGATATGGCGGCACGCTCTATATCGATGATGGCCGTCCCGTTCCGCAGTTGTTTCACAAGACCATCGCCAACCTGAAGGAAGTATCCCCGACCAGCATGTTCAACGTGCCGGCCGGCTACACGCTGTTGTGTGAGGCGCTGGAAGTCGATGTCGATCTGCGAACGAGTTTCTTTCGGCTCATTGACCGGATTAGTTACGCAGGGTCGGCCATTTCGCGAACGACACTGGACAAGCTCTATCATCTCGCGAAAACTACGACTGGTCGACATATCCCCGTGATGTCCGGTTACGGTACGACCGAGACCGCACCTACGATCAGCACGACTCATTGGGCCACCGAGGAACCAGGCGAACTCGGACTTCCGGCACCCGGGCTCGAGTTAAAGCTCGTTCCCGCTGGAGACTCATATGAGGCTCGAGTGCGCGGACCCAATGTGACACCTGGGTATCTTGGACGCCCAGATCTAACTGCGGCGGCGTTTGACGACGAAGGATTTTACCGGATTGGCGACACTGTATCGTTCATCGATCCGGCCCGTCCGCAGATGGGTTTGCGCTTTACGGGACGGTTGTCCGAAAATTTCAAACTTGCAAACGGAACATGGGTAGTTGCTGGAAATCTACGCGCCACAGTGTTGGCTGCGACTCGCGGTGTCTTTCAGGATGCTGTAATCGCCGGCGAGAATCGTCCGTCTTGTGCTTTACTGGGCTGGTTAAACCCGGTGATGGCGAAAGAGCATGTCGTCGGTGGTGGCGATAATCTAGCCAGCGATCCCGGCGTAATCGCTTTTCTTCAGCAGTGCTTTAGAACGCACAATGCAAAGGTTGGCGGCAGCGATCGCATTTGCTCTTTCACAATCCTTGAGGAGCCTCCCTCATTGGCGGCAGGTGAGATCACGGACAAAGCCTATGTCAACCAACGTGCTGTATTGAGCAATCGGATGTCGCGCGTCGAATTGCTGTATTCCTCCGAGCCAAAAGATCACGTGATCGTTGTTTAGTGTATCCGTCGATCGATGCGTATGTCCCCTTGGGAATTCGCCAGCGCGGCACAAGGTAGCTCCAGGACCGTCCAATAACTTCCGTCAGGCTACATACTTTTGTAGTCCAGCCGTTGCCTCCAGTCGCAGAATTGAAAAATCAAGTAAGGCGCGCAATTTCAGGGTACTTGACGTTGGCTTGGGGTAGATCAAGCTGACCGGACCGGGAGGTGGCTCGTATGCTTCCAACAACCTCACCAACGACCGCGATTTAGCCAAATCATCGACGCGGTAAGAGAACCCGCCGGCAATCCCGGCTCCAGCGGTCGCGGCTACGACTGCTTCGACCAAGTTCAATGCAAGATGCGACGTGACCTGGATTGTCTGGCTCGTCCGGGCCGATGATGTGATCGAAGAAGGTAAGTTGCTCTTCGTTCTGAAGACCTGAAATATAACCGCTGCAAGCCAGCGCGACATGGAGAGAGCCGATGCGTTCAACTGCGTGGCAGGACAGGACAGACGAAATCGATGAGCGGCGCAAGCTGGCGCTTCTGCAAGGAGGCGAGGATGCGGTTCGTAAGCAGCACGACAAGGGTCGCCTCACCATCCGCGAGCGGATCGAGCACATCCTTGATAAAGACACGCTGAAGGAAGTCGGCCCGATCGCCGGCGAAGGCGAACGCGCGGAAGACGGCTCGCTGTCGTTCACGCCTGCGAACTTCGTGCTCGGCATCGGCAAGATTGCAGGACGACACTGCGTGGTGGCCGGCGAGGATTTCACCATGGGCGCCGGTTCGCCAAATGTCGCGGGGCTGCGTAAAAGCATCTACACGGAAGACCTCGCGCTGCAATATCGAATTCCGCTTGTGCGGTTTCATGAAGGTTCTGGCGCGAGCATCACCGGAAGCGGAGGCAAGAGGGTTCAAACCCTCCCTGGAGCGGTCTACGAACGCAGCCGTTTCGAATCCATCGCGCGGTGTCTTGGAAGCGTGCCGGTTGCGAGCGCAGCGGTTGGCGCGGTTGCCGGTTTTCCGGCCGGCCGACTTGTCGCCTCGCATTACACGGTGATGACGCGGACTACATCGCAAATCCTGACCGGCGGTCCGGCGCTGGTCGAGCGTGCGCTTGGCGTCAAACTGACGAAGGAAGAACTGGGTGGCGCACACATTCACGAAAAAAGCGGTCTTGTCGATGACGTGGTCGAGGACGAGGATGCGGCCTTCGAATCCATTAAGCGCTTTCTGTCCTACATGCCGCAGAACGTCTGGGAATTGGCGCCACGCACCGCGACCGACGATCCGGCCAACCGCGAAGCGCCGGAACTTACCGACATTATTCCCGCCAACCGCAAGCGTATCTATAGCATGCGGCAGGTGGTCGAGGCGATTGTCGATCGCGGCTCGTTCTTCGAGATAGGCAAGAAATACGGCCCCGGCCAGATCACCGGCTTCGCGCGGCTGTCAGGCTGTGCTGTCGGCATCTTCGCCAGCGACCCAAAGCACAATGCTGGATCGCTCACCGCGGCGGGAGCCCAGAAGCTGCGGAAATTCGTCGACCTCTGCCAGACGTTCCATCACCCGATCGTGACCTTCGTGGATGAGCCCGGTTTCATGATCGGTCCCGATGCGGAGCGCGACGCCACCATCAGGCACGGCGCGTCGGCGCTGATTTCAGTAGCGCTGTCCACGATACCCTGGGCAGCGGTTCTGGTGCGCAAGAGCATGGGGCTTGCCAACTATGCTCACATGCCATCGGGTTGTCATGTACTGGCATGGCCATCGGCCGAAAGCGGTGCGCTGCCGGTGGAAGGTGGCGTCGCGCTTGCATTCCGGCAGGAGATTGCCGCGGCCGCAGATCCCGCTGCAAAACGGCTTGAACTTGAAGACCAGTTCGCCGCGCTGCAATCTCCGTTCGGCAAAGCCGAGGCCTTCTCGATCCACGACCTCATCCACCCGCGCGAAACGCGGTCGCGGTTGTGCGACTGGATCGAGCTTGTGCGTCCCGGTCTGATGCATCAACTCGGCCCTCCGCAGTTCTCGTTCAGGCCGTAACTTGTATAGGTTGGAATTCGAATCCGCGCTGGCTTTGCAGTTTGGCCCTACCGGTTCCGAATATCCCTGTTTTGTGCGCGAAGTTTCCCTGTTCCTCGAAAGTCTTCCCTGTTAATTTTCTAGGGAAATATCCCGGAAGTCGCTGTGGCGCTACGGTTTCTTGCCTCCAAAGCGCTCTGCGGGGGTCAAGTTTCGCGAATTTCCCTGTAAAATTCCCTGTTAGCAGGGAATCGGCGCGGAGACCGGCGCGATCAGCACTGCGTCGCCAGCCAAGCAGTCAGGCTTTTAGAGAGTTTCCTTTTTTTGCGTGAGAAAGGCCCGCCAATAGCGGGCCTTTCGTACATTCTGAGGCTCTACAGGGGCCGGATTCGAACCACTATCTTCCGAAATCGGTGCCCGGTCTCCACTCAACCATTGAAGAATTCCCGTTTTCTGGAGACTCGCCTCAGAGACCGGAGAATAAAAACTACTGCGCGGTGGGGGCGGCAGTCGAAACCTGACTGCAAACTGGCACATTCCTGCAGCCTGCTCGTATTTTGAGATATGGATTTCTGCCCCGGTTCAGTGACAGCTACAGGGCGGAACGAAGCGTTGGTGTCAGCGTTGTAGTCCGTGATCATTCGGGCAACTGATGCGGCGGACTCATTGAAGCTCTGCGCGCATGGTCAGGACGCCCCTGCAATGATGCTACCCAGAATTGGCAAAATTTTATGCCCTCCGAACCGAGGATGGCGTCCCAGACTGCCTCCGACTATTTTCTTAGTATTCAGGACGAACTGCCTTACCGACGACGCCAGCAGGCACTGCTTAGAGAATTCGGGAGTGCTGCATTACAGACACGTGATTTTCGGCACATTCTTCAACAAGCCGCGGAACTGAGTGCTGATGGTCTGCGATGTTCCTATGCG
>JAGVII010000100.1 GCA_020056155.1 Afipia sp. | reverse complement strand
TACGTCGCGGAGCGCAGGTCTATGTACAACATTTGCCATTGAGCGAGACGTTGGCATCGACACGGCTCGTCGTTCATTTCGGCGGAGGCGGACTGGCGGCTCACGCAATCGCCGCAGGCATCCCTCAACTCGTCGTGGCAACTCACATCGAGCAGCTTCTGAACGGGCTCCATCTCGAAAAGGCACGCCTCGGAAAGGTCATCGATAGTTTCCAGCCGCAGGCGGACATCTCCAAGTCGCTGGATGCGCTCCTCGCCGACTACGATCTGCGACAACATGCGGCGCGGGCCGGTTATGAGCATCGCGAAATGCTGACGAACATGAAGCCGCTTGAAACTTTCGAAGCGGCCGCCCTGAAACTTCTCGGCAAATAGCCGAGCGCCTTCCGCGAGCGTGCATGCCAGCCCCTATTTTTCGCTCCAGGGACGCCACTTGCCTGCGGCCGGGATTACCGGCATAAAGTTAATCGACCAATTAACAAAAGCCAACGATCAGGGAGAGACTGCAGATGGCTGCACCTTCGCGCGCCTTACCGGTGCCTACGCCCGAAACCAAGCACTTCTGGGAAGGAACCCAGGCGAACGAGCTCCGTCTGCAACGCTGCAACGACTGTTCGAATGTCTATTTTCCGCCCCGCCCGTTCTGCCCCTCATGCGCCTCCCGCAAGGTCAGCGTCTTCAACGCCAGCGGCAAGGGCAAGCTCTACAGCTATGTGATCAACCACCGCCCAGCCGCGCCCGGCTTTACGCCGCCTTACGCCATCGCCGTCGTCGAACTCGATGAAGGCCCGCGCATGATGAGCAATATTCTCGACTGCCCGCAGACACCTGAAGCGCTCGTGCTCGATATGAAGCTCGAAGTCGCATTCGAGAAGGTCAGCGACACCATCACCCTTCCCCAGTTCCGCCCGGCGAAGGGATAAGAACAATGCGCAGAAATCAGGTTGCCGTCGTCGGCGCGGCAGAAACCACCAAGCTTGGCGTCATTCCCGACGTGTCGCAGATCCAGTTGCACGCGGATGCCGCGCTGAATGCGCTGGCTGATGCAGGGCTGAAGCTGTCGGACATGGACGGTATCGCGACAGCGGTCGAAACGCCGCAACAGCTCGCCCATTACCTTGGCATCACGCCGACCTGGGTCGACGGCACGTCGGTAGGCGGCTGTTCGTTCATGCTTCACGTTCGCCACGCCGCCGCGGCGATTGAAGCCGGTTTGTGCAAAACCGTCCTCATCACCCATGCCGAAAGCGGCAAGTCGATGATCGGCAAACTGCCGCGCTCGATTCCGGCGGACAGTCTGCAGGGCCAGTTCGAAGCGCCGTTCGGCGTCTACGGTCCGCCCAGCATGTTTCCGATTCCCGTGCTGCGTTACATGAAGACCTACGGCATCACCCACGAACAGATCGCGATGGTGTCGGTGGTTCAGCGCGAATGGGCTGCGAAGAATCCGCGCGCCATGATGAAGGACCCGATCACGGTTGAGGACGTGCTCAATTCGCGGATGATCGCCTATCCGTTCCGCATCCTGCAGTGCTGCCTTGTCACCGACGGCGGCGGCGCCCTGATCCTGACCAGTGCCGACCGCGCAAAAGACTTCCCGCAGAAGCCGGTTTACATCCTCGGCACCGGCGAGAGCGTCGAAACACCGATGGTCAGCCAGATGGAGACCTTCAACTCGTCGCGCGCCTTCAAGGTGGCGGGGCCGACCGCATTCCGTGAGGCCGGCATCGCGCACAAGGACGTCGATCACCTGATGATCTACGACGCTTTCGCGCATCTGCCGCTTTTTGGGTTGGGCGATCTCGGCTTCATGCCACACGAGGAAACCGGCAAGTTCATCGCCGACCGCAACACCGCGATCGGCGGCAAGCTGCCGATGAACACCAACGGCGGCGGTCTCAGCTACATGCATTCCGGCATGTACGGAATGTACGCCCTGCAGGAAAGCGTCCGGCAGATGCGCGGCATCGCCCCGGCACAGGTGCCGGACGCGAAGATCTCGGTCTGCCACGGCGTCGGCGGCATGTTCGCCGCCAGCGGCACCATCATTTTCACCAACGAACGCTGACAGCGAAACAGGAGCCAACCTCATGTCGAACAAGAAATCGCTGGACGGCAAGGTCATCATCGTCACCGGCGCGGGCCGTGGCATCGGCCGCGAAATCGCGATTCTCGCGGCCGCAGAAGGCGCCAAGGTCGTGGTCAACGATCCCGGCGTCGCCGCCGACGGCTCGGGCACCAATGCGGCGCCCGCCGAAGAGGTCGTCGAGGAAATCAAGAAGCGCGGTGGCACGGCCGTCGCGAATTTCGAAACGGTGGCGGAAGCCATCCCCGCCAGCAAGATCATTAAGCAGGCCGTCGACACCTACGGCAAGCTGGACGGCGTCGTGAACAACGCCGGCATCCTGCGTGACGCCATCTTCCATCGCATGAGCGTCGAGGCGTTCGAATCCGTCATCAAGGTTCACCTGATGGGCTCGTTCTACACCTCGCATGCCGCCGCGCGCATTTTCCGCGAACAGGAGAGCGGCGCGTTCGTCCACTTCACCTCGACCTCGGGCCTTATCGGCAATTTCGGCCAGGCGAACTACGCCGCCGCCAAGCTCGGCATCGTCGGCCTGTCGAAGTCCATCGCACTCGACATGGAACGCTTCAACGTGCGCTCGAATTGCGTGTCGCCGTTCGCATGGAGCCGCCTGATCGGCACCATCCCGACCGAGACCGAGGAAGAGAAGGCCCGCGTCGCGCGCATGCAGCAGATGGGCCCGGAGAAGATCGCGCCGCTGTCCACATTCCTTCTGGGCGACGCCGCCAAGGACGTCACCGGACAGATCTTTGCGGTCCGCATGAACGAAATCTTCCTGATGGGCCAGTCACGTCCGCTGCGCTCGATCCACCGCGCCGAGGGCTGGACGCCGCAGACCATCGCAGAGCACGGCATGCCCGCGCTCAAATCGTCGTTCTACAAACTCGACCGCTCGGCGGACATCTTCTCGTGGGATGCGATCTAGGACGCTTCAGCCACTGACACTCCCGTCATTGCGAGGAGCACCAGCTACGAAGCAATTCAGACCTTTCCAATTGCTCTGGATTGCTTCGCTTCGCTCGCAGTGAAGCAAAATTATTTGAACGACCCGTGCCGCCCCTGTCCGCTGGCGAAACGCGTCGCCCCTTCAAGCGTTTCGCCCGACGCGATGACATCGAGCCCGCCCTGCATTTCATCAATGATGGCGGACGTCTCATCGAGATCCCATTGACGCAGAGCGGAGCGCTTGTCGTTGCGCAGGCAGCCTTGCGGGAAACGCGCAAGCTCCTGCGCCAGAGCGATAGCATGCGCCCGCGCTTCGCCCTTCGGCACAAGGCGATTGGCAATTCCGATATCGAACGCCTCCTTCGCATCGACCGGGCGCCCCGTGAGGATCAGATCCATCGCACGCGAATGCCCTATCAGACGTGGCAACCGGACGGTGCCGAGATCAATCAGCGGCACGCCGAAGCGGCGGCAGAAAATACCGAAAGTCGCGCCCTCGCCGACCACGCGCATGTCGGCCCACAACGCCAGTTCCATGCCGCCCGCAACCGCATGGCCTTCGACCGCCGCGATCACCGGCTTGATCAGGCGCAAACGGCTTGGGCCCATCGGCGCGATGGTGTCGTGCCCGCCAAGTTCGCGCTTCTTCTCACGATCACCGATCGCAACAGCTTTTAAGTCGGCGCCCGCGCAGAATGCGCCGCCGGTGCCCGTGAATACTGCGACCAAAGAATTGGGATCGGCATCGAAGGCGCGGAAGGCGTCGAACAGGCGGCGCGCCGTGGCGCCATCGACCGCATTCTTGCGCTCCGGCCGGTTGATGGAAACGATGGTAACGGGACCTTGATGCTCGACAAGAATGGTTTCAGTCTCGGTCATCGATATCTCCCGTTGTTTTTAGATTGTTGATTGAAGCCCCTCTCTCCGCCCATTCCGGCGAAAACGGGAATCCAGCCCCTCCCTGGTGTTCCCTGCTTCGCGGGGACGAACGAAAGAGACCTGACAATTTAGCCGCTGTTGCGCAGCCCTGCGGAAATCCCGTTGATGGTGAGCTGTATGCCGCGCAGCACCTGTTCGTCGGTGCTATGCGCCCGGTGCGCCTGAAGTAGTTCGACCTGCACGTGATTGAGCGGATCGAGATAGGGAAAGCGGTTGCGGATCGAGCGTTCGAGCAAAGGATTCCCCTGCAACAGCCGGTCGTGCCCCATGATGGTCAGCAGCGTCTCGATCGAGTCATGCCATTCGGAACGAATGCGGCCAAAGATCGTGCTGCGCAGGTTCTCATCCGGAACAAGATCCGCGTAGCGCGAGGCAATCGCGATGCTGCTCTTGGAGAGAACCATGTCCATGTTCGACAGCAGGGTCTGGAAGAAGGGCCACTCACAGTACAGTTCCTGAAGAAACGCGATCCCCTTGTCCGGATGCTGCTTCACCCATTCATCAACTGCGCTGCCGAAGCCATACCATCCCGGAAGCATGAGGCGGCATTGCGCCCAGCTGAACACCCAGGGAATCGCGCGCAGATCTTCGATCCTGCGCGTCTTGGTGCGCGAGGCCGGACGACTGCCGATGTTGAGCGTCGAGATTTCCGAGATGACGGTGGACGCCCAGAAATAGTCCTCGAACCCTTCCGTTTCATAAACGAGATTGCGATAGGCCGCGTAAGCGAGGTTCGAGAGTTCCTCCATCGCGGCGATGTATTCGCCGCGCGGGGCGGAATGCTTCGGCTGCAACAGGCTTGCTTCCAGCGTCGCAGCCGCGAGAATTTCAAGGTTGTGACGGCCGACATCCGCATTGGAATATTTGCTGGAGATGATTTCGCCCTGCTCGGTGATACGGATCTGTCCATTCACCGCCCCGCCCGGCTGCGCCAGGATCGCGTCGTAGCTCGGCCCGCCGCCGCGGCCAACCGAACCGCCGCGCCCGTGAAACAGTCGCAGCCGCACACCATGGCGCTCGAACACTTCCACGAGGCTGATCTCGGCCTTGTACAGTTCCCAGCCCGACGTGACAAAGCCTCCATCCTTGTTGCTGTCGGAATAGCCGAGCATGACTTCCTGAATGCCGCCCCGGCTATCCACCAGGCGGCGATACTCCGGCAACGCGAACAGACTGTTCATGATTTGCGCGCACTGCCGCAGGTCGTCGATGGTCTCGAATAACGGCACGATGTTGAGGCGGCTGGTGCCATCCGGCGACACCAGACCCGCTTCTTTCAACAGCACAGCGACCTCGAGCAAGTCGGACGCGCCTTCGGTCATCGAAATAATGCATTGGGGGATGACCGCGCCGCCGAACGTCCCATGAGCTTCCGCCGCCGCACGCAGCACGGCCAGTTCCTTGATCGTCTCCTCGCCATAGGCAACGAACGGCGACGCCAGCGGACGAGCAGTGTTCAACTCGCTGGACAGCAGCGAGATCCGCGCGTCTTCTGGCAGCTCACGATAGTTCGTGCCGGGCGCCACCGCCTCAAGGAGCTCCGCAATGGTGCGTTCGTGCACGGCGGAGTTTTGCCGCATGTCGAGCGCAGCCAGATGGAAGCCGAAGCAATCTACCGCGCGGCGAAGATGCCGCAGCCGCCCGCGCGCAATCACCAGCGAGTTGTTGGCGACCAGCGAGACGTGCAGCACATCAAGGTCGCGCGCCAATTCCGCCGGGCCCGCGTAAGCCTCGGCATTTCCCACCGGAGGACGGCTGGTCTCGATCTTGAGTTTCAGGGCAGTCGCAGCAAGGCGCGCATAGATACCGGACACGGCCAAACGATAAGGCTCACCGCTCCGATGGGGCGACGGATCAGGTGACTGCTGCGCCAGCCCGCGCAACTCAGGCGATACATCCGCGAGATGGTTAGCCAGCGACAGCTCACCGCCAAGCTCGTGCAGTTCAGCAAGATAGAAGCGGAGAACACGCGTGCTCTGCATCTGCAGCGTGCCGCGCATCACATCTGCGGTGACGAAGGGATTGCCGTCGCGGTCGCCGCCGATCCAGCTTCCCATCTTGAGGAATGTCTTTAGCTCCGGCGCATCCTGCGCGTCGGCGGCGCTGCCGCCCTCCTCCGCCAGCCGATCCTCCAGCGAGCAATGCAGCCGCGGCACTTCGCGCAGAAATGTATAGTCATAGAACGACAGGCCGTTCGCGACCTCATCCAGCACCGTCAGCTTGGTTCGTCGCAGCAGGTTGGTCTGCCACAGCGTCACCACCGCGCGGCGCAGTTGCTCGTCGCTCGCCGCGATTTCGTCGGCGGTCATCTGGGTGCGCTCGCGAATGTTGAGCACGGACGCGATTTCCATTTCGCGGTCGATGGTGCTCTTGCGGCGAACTTCGGTCGGATGTGCGGTCAGAACCGGACTGACCAGCGCCTTGGCAAAAAATACCCGCAACGCGTCGGCATCGATCCCGGCCTCCTTCGCGCGCATCAATGCGCGCGACAGCGTCCCGGGGCGCGAGGCCGTTCCCGCCATGTCCTGCGCCCGACGCTGACGGATGTTGTTCTGGTCTTCGGCGATATTGGCCAGATGGGAAAAGTAGCTGAACGCACGCACGATGCGGACAGTTTCGGCAATCGACATGCCGTCGAGAATAGTCTCGAGTTCACGCCGCGCCGGCTTGTCGTCATCGCGATGGAAGCGGATCGAGGTCTGCCGGATACGCTCGACCAGATCGAAAACATCCGCCCCCTCCTGATCTCGCACGGTATCGCCGAGAATGCGCCCCAGCCGGCGGATGTCAGCGCGCAGCAGCGCATCGTCATCGGATAACGGGCTATCGCCGTCCCGAAGTCGTGTGTCGCGAGTTCTGGACGAAGATGCCTCGGACGACATGGAGATGATCCGATTGTGCGAAAAAACCGATGTTCCTCCAGTCGCAATTTTTGCACAACGGCGCAAGCGCCGGAATACTCATCCCGGCGCATTTTGCTCAGCGGTTCGGCGGCCGCCTTGGGATGCCACAGCTTTTAGCGGGAAATGGAAACCGTTTTGTCTGCGAACGCGCTAAATCTTGCGCCCGGCCCTCTCCCAATACGGGTCGCGCAGCCGCCGTTTGAAAATCTTGCCGGAATCCTCGCGCGGAAGATTTTTCTGAACGTCGATGTGCTTGGGCACCTTGTAACCCGCCAGCGCAAGCTTGAGCTGGTCGCGGATCGCCGCGACATCCAGCTTGGCTCCGGGCTGGGGTTCCACCACCGCCATCAATGCCTCTCCGAACTCCTCGTCCGGAATGCCGAACACGGCGCAGTCCTGCACGCCGGAAAGTCCATGCAGCACGGCCTCGATTTCCGCCGGATAGATGTTGACGCCACCCGAGATCACCATGTCGCGCTTGCGATCGCAAATGAACACATAACCGTCAGCGTCGATGTATCCAACATCGCCGCTGGTGATGAACCCGTCGCGATCAATCTCGGCGCGCTTCTCCGGCTTGTTGTGATAGGTGAAATCCGGATTGGCGGCGATGCGCGAGTAGATTTCACCTATCTCGCCCTGCGGCAGAATCCGGCCGTCGTCGCCGATAAACCGCAGTTCGGCGCCGGGCGAAATTTTCCCCACTGTGCCGGGTTTCTTCAGCGCATCTTCGGAACTGGCGAACGTCACCGCGCCGGATTCCGTGCTGCCATAGAATTCGTAGATCACCGGACCGAACCATTCGATCATCGCGCGCTTGACGTCGGCCGGGCATGGCGCGGCCGCATGGATAATGTGGCGCAGCGAGGAAACGTCGTAGGATTTGCGAACATGCTCCGGCAGCTTTAACAGCCGGGTAAACATCGTCGGCACCATGAAGACGTTGTCGATCTTCTGCTCGTCGATGATCCGCAGGAATTCCTCGGCATCGAAGCGCGGCATGATCACCAGCAGGTCGCCGAGCCGGCCGGCGCGCAGACCGAACGCATTGGGCGCCGAGTGATACAGCGGGCCCGGGAGAAGCGCACGAACGCCGGGCTTCAGCCCATAGATCAGCGCACGCATCGCTTCCATCGATGCGCTTTGCTCCGGCGTGGGCGCGTAGCGCTTGACGCCCTTGGGGTGCCCGGTGGTGCCGGACGTGTAGATCATGTTTTGCGGCTGCGGCAGCGCCGGGCCGTCGTAGGGCGCCTGCTTCGTCAGCCAGGTGTCGAAATCGATGGTGCCGCGTGCCGCCGCGCAAAGCGCCGGATCGATGCGGTTGGCCGCGACGATTTCCGGTGGAGGCGGCAGGCTAAGCATGGTGACACCGGCAGGAATGACACCATCGAGCCCGTGCAACAGATCGGCGTGCCCGATCAGCACGCGTGCACCGGAATCGCCCATGACATAGGCAACCTCGTCGGCCTTGAAGTGCCAGTTGATCGGAACCGCATAGGCTCCGAGCGACATGACGGCATACGCCGACTCCAGAAACGCAATATCGTTGCGCATCAGGATGCCGACGCTGTCGCCCTGCCCGACGCCGAGCGCCGCGAGCCCGCCCGCAATCAGACGTGCCCGCTCGTTGACCTCATCCAGCGTCTTGCGGCGGGCACCGCTGACGATTCCCGTGAGACGTGTAACCGAAGCTGACATCGCTGGGCCCGCTCAGTTCGAGCCATCGGCAAATTTCGGCGCGCGCTTTTCGATGTTGGCGCGTACCGCCTCGGTCTGATTGGGCGATCCCATCAGCTTCATCTGCTCGACGGATTCCGCCAGCAGCGCCGGCCCCGGATTGGCGGTCGAGAGATTGTTCAGCATTCGCTTGATGGCGCGAATGGCGTCCGGGCTTTTGCCGGCGATCTCGCGCGCGGTTTCCAGTGCAACCGAACGGGGATCGTCGCAAATTCGTGTCGCAAGACCGTAGCTCATGGCTTCCTGCGCGGAGAAAATCCGGCCGGTGAATGTCAGGTCGCGCAGGATATCGTCACGGACCAGACTGGCGAGAATCGGCGTCCCCGCCATGTCGGGCACCAGCCCCCATTTGACTTCCATGATCGACATCCGCGCGTCCGGCGCGAGGAAGCGCATGTCGGCGCCGAGCGCGAGTTGGAATCCGCCGCCGAAAGCGACGCCATGCACAGCCGCGATCACCGGCACCGGCAATTGCCGCCAGCCCCAGACCGCCTGCTGCGAATGATTGGTCAAGCCGTGCGTGCGCTTGGCAAGATCGCGCAGATCGCTGGCGCCTTCACCCATTGCGGCAAAGCGCCCCATATCAAGACCTGCGCAGAATGCGCGGCCTTCGCCGGACAGGACCACCGCGCGCAGCCCCTTTTCATTCCTGAGCTGCGCCGCCGTATCGACCAGCGCGTTGAACATCGCTGCATCCAGCGCATTCATCTTGTCTGCCCGGACCAGACGGACGTCGGCGACGCCCTCCGACATCGAAACCGTGATGCGATCATTCGCGGCAGTCATGGCGCTCTCCCTGATTGTTTTTGATCTTCTACCCTTTACAGGATTAGCGCATGCTGTTTTAATTAATCAACTAACTAATGAAGAAAAGCAGTTCTGGGAGGATTGCACCATGTTCACAGATCGTCTTCTTGCAGGCCGCAAAATACTGGTGACCGGCGGCGGCACCGGCCTCGGCAAGGCCATGGCTGCAAAATTTCTCAGCCTCGGGGCGGAAATCCACATTTGCGGCCGCCGAAAGGGCGTCTGCGAGGAGACCGCCGCCGAATTGATGAAATTGCACGGCGGCAAGGTCACCGCCCATGGCGTCGACATTCGCGACTCGGCTGCCGTCGATGCGATGATCGAGGAGGCCTTCAAGGATGGCCCCCTCACCGACCTGATCAATAACGCAGCAGGAAACTTCATTTCACGGACGCAGGATCTTACGCCGCGCGGCTTCGACGCGGTCGCCAACATCGTGATGCACGGAACATTCTATGTCACTCATGCGGTCGGCAAGCGCTGGATCGCCGGTGGCCATCGCGGCAACGTCGTATCGATCACGGTGACGTGGGTGCGCAACGGCAGCCCGTACGTCGTGCCTTCCGCAATGAGCAAGTCCGCCATTCACGCCATGACCATGTCGCTCGCCGCCGAATGGGGCCGCTACGGCATCCGGCTCAACACCATTGCCCCCGGCGAGATCCCGACCGAAGGCATGAGCAAGCGTATCAAGCCCGGCGACGAGGCCGGCGCACGCACGATCGCCATGAATCCGATGGGCCGCGTCGGTTCCATGGAAGAGCTGCAAAACCTCGCGACATTCCTGATCTCGGGCGGCTGCGACTGGATCAGCGGCGAGACCATTGCGATGGACGGTGCGCAGGCGCTGGCCATGGGCGGCAACTTCTACCAATTGCGCGACTGGACGGATTCCGACTGGAGCGCAGCACGCGAAGCCATCATGGCGCAAAACGAAAAGGACAAGGCGAAGCGCGCGTAGCTTCGCCGGGTCCACAAACAAAATCAAAACAGGGAGACACCGAATGCGTTTGACGAAACCGCTATGCGCCGCAGTTGCAGCAGGATTTATTGTCGCTGCGACCGGAAGCGCCATGGCCCAGAAAAAATACGATACCGGGGCAACCGATACAGAAATCAAGATCGGCAACATCATTCCATACAGCGGCCCCGCCTCGGCCTACGGCGTCGTCGGCAAGGCAATGGAGGGCTACTTCAAGAAGGTCAATGACGACGGCGGCATCAACGGCCGCAAGGTCAACTTCATTTCGTATGACGACGCCTATAGTCCGCCAAAAGCGGTCGAGCAGACCCGCAAGCTGGTCGAAAGCGACGAAGTTCTGCTGGTGTTCGGCGCGCTCGGCACACCGTCGAACTCCGCAATTCAGAAATACATGAATGCAAAAAAGACGCCGCACCTGTTCCTTGCGACCGGCGCCACCAAGTGGAACGACCCGAAGCACTTCCCGTGGACCATGGGCTGGCTTCCGAGTTATCAGAGCGAGGGCCGCATCTATGCGAAATATCTTCTCAAGGAGAAGCCAGACGCCAAGATCGCTGTGCTCTACCAGAACGACGACTTCGGCAAGGACTACCTGAAGGGTATTCAGGATGGCCTCGGCGCCAAGAAATCCATGATCGTCGCGGAGGAAAGCTACGAGCTTTCGGAACCGACCGTCGACTCCCACATCGTCAAGCTGAAGTCGCTGAACCCCGACGTTCTCGTCATCTTCACGACACCCAAATTCGGCGCGCAGACGATCAAGAAGGTCGGCGAACTCGGCTGGAAGCCAACACTGATCATCTCCAACGTCAGCGCTTCGACCGCCACCGTGATGAAACCTGCGGGTTTTGAGAACGCGCAGGGTGTCATTTCGGCTGCTTACGCCAAGGATACATCGGATCCGCAGTGGAACGACGATCCCGGCATGAAGGAGTACAAGGCATTTCTCGCCAAGTACGTCCCGGAGGCCAACGTCGCGGACAGTTCCGCCCTCACCGGCTACAACATGGCTCAGACCATGGCCGCAGTGCTGAAACAATGCGGCGACGATCTTACCCGCGCCAACGTCATGAAGCAGGCTGCAAGCATCAAGGAGCTTCAGCAAGGCGGCCTGCTGCCCGGCATCAAGATCAACACCAGCCCGACCGACTTCTCGCCGATCGAGCAATTGCAGCTGATGCGGTTCAAGGGCGAGCGCTGGGAGCTGTTCGGCGGAGTCATTGACGGCGAAGCCGGCGGTGAACGCTGAGGCCACATGCGCTCCGCGCTGAGGTGACCTGACCCGGCCGAGGCGGCCCAAGCCAGTTTTCGCCTCGCCATTCGAACGCCTCCCGTTATATTGGCAACAAGAAGCCAACAAACGGGAGGCGATTTCGTGGGATCCAGTGAAGAACTCGTGCGGGCCACAGCCTGCGACATCGTCGAACGGTTGCGCAAAAACGACATTACGCCCCACGATCTGCTCGACGCACTGGAAGACCGAATTCGCAAAGTCGATGGCAAAGTCAACGCCCTGCCCACGCTCTGCTTCGATCGCGCCCGCGCCCATGCCGACACGCTGATGAAGAAGCCGCCAAGCGAGCGCGGCTTGCTTGCCGGTATGCCCGTGCCGATCAAGGATCTGACCGACGTCGCCGACGTACTGACAACGCAGGGCTCGCCTATCTTCAAGGACAGCGTCGCGACCAAATCCAACATCGTCGTCGAAAATCTCGAGACGAACGGCGCGGTGATCTATGCCAAATCCAACACGCCGGAATTCGGCGCAGGCGCCCAGACCTTCAACGAGGTCTTCGGCGCGACGCTCAATCCATGGAACCTGTCACGCTCCGCATCCGGGTCGTCGGGCGGCGCTGCGGCGGCCCTGGCAAGTGGCACAGCATGGCTCGCCCACGGCACCGATGTGGGCGGCTCGCTGCGCAATCCGGCCAGCTTCTGCGGCGTGGTCGGCATGCGTCCCAGCATCGGCCGCGTCGCGCATTCGCAAGCCGCTAAGATCGACCGCACGCTCAGCGCAGACGGACCCATGGCCCGCAACGTCGAAGACCTTGCGCTGATGCTGGACGCGATGTCGGGCGAGCATCCCGGAGATCCGCTCTCCCTGCCGGTTCTGCCGGCATCATTTCTCGCCGCCGCCCGTTCCGGCAAAAAGCCGAAGCGGATTGCCTATTCCGCCGATCTCGGCATTTCGCCGGTTGATCCGGAAGTCGCCGAGATCACGCGCAAGGCCGCGCAGCGGTTTGCAGAAGCTGGCGTTGTCGTCGAAGAGGCCCACCCGGATTTCAGCGAGGCGGTCGCATGCGCCCGTGTGCTGCGCGCCTACGACTTCGCGCTGACCAAGGGAAAACTGCTGAAGTCGCACCGCGACCAGTTGAAACCCGAAGTGATCTGGAACATCGAGGAAGGCCTCAAGCTGACGCTGACCGATATCGAGCGCGCCGAGGCTCAGCGCGTCACGCTGACCAATCGCGCCCTTGCCTTCTTCGAAACCTACGATCTGTTGCTGTGCCCGACCACCATCGTCGCGCCGTTCCCGGTCGAACAGCGCTATCTCGCCGAATGCAATGGCATCAAATTCGACAACTACGTCGGCTGGCTCGCCATCGTCTCGGCGATCACAATTGCCTGCTGCCCGGCGATGTCGATCCCCTGCGGTTTCACCCGCGAAGGGTTGCCGGTCGGATTGCAGATCGTCGCGGCGCCGCGCGGCGAGGCCCGCGTGCTGGCAGGCGGCAGGGTCCTGGAAAGCATCCTCGGATTTGGCGCAATCACTCCGATTGACCCGCGCACAGGTTGATCTTTGGAAAGGCCCTGCGTGACCTTGCAATCAACGGCTCCGCATGAAAGATACCTGACCCGATCTGTGAGACGATAAAATGGCAGCGCCAAAACCTCCCGCGTTCGATACGCTCAGCCTGCATGCGGGCCAACATCCCGATCCGGTCACCGGCTCGCGCGCCGTCCCGATCCATCAGACGACGTCCTACGTGTTTCAGGATGCGGACCATGCAGCCGCCCTGTTCAATCTGGAACGCGCCGGGCACATCTATACCCGCATTTCAAACCCGACCATTGCGGTGCTGGAAGAACGCCTCGCTGCGCTGGAGAACGGCGTCGGCGCGGTCTGCACGGCGAGCGGCATGGCCGCGATGCATCTGGCCATCGTGACGCTTCTCGGCGCCGGCGATCACATCGTGGCCTCTGCATCGCTCTATGGCGGCACCATCAACCTTCTGACCCACACGCTTCCCCGCTTCGGCATCACCACGACCTTCGTGAAACCGCGCGATCTCGACGGCCTCCGAGCCGCGATCAAGCCGAACACCAGGCTCGTGATCGGCGAGACCATCGGCAATCCCGGTCTTGAAGTGCTCGATATCCCTGCGGTTGCGAAGATCGCGCACGATGCCGGCATTCCGCTGCTGATCGATAACACCTTTGCGACGCCCTACCTCGCCCGCCCGATCGAGCTTGGCGCGGATATCGTCATGAACTCAATTACCAAGTGGATCGGCGGACACGGCATCGCCATCGGCGGCGTGATCGTCGACGGCGGAAACTTCGACTGGGAGAAGTCCGGCAAGTTTCCGACGCTGACCACGCCCTATGCCGGCTATCACGGCATCGTCTTCTCGGAAGAATTCGGGCCGCAGGC
>JAGVII010000374.1 GCA_020056155.1 Afipia sp. | reverse complement strand
TATTCCGCGCCGAAGAAGAACGCGCTGGCTTCGCTCGACGAGGTCGATCCGGAAATTCTGAAGACCTACGAGAAGCTGGGAATTCCGCTGCGCGAGCAGGAAATGCTTGCCGGCGTTGTGCGCCCTGAAGGCGAGCGCCGCGTCGCCGTTGATGCGGTGTTCGATTCGGTATCGGTCGCAACGACGTTCCAGGCAGAGTTGAAGGCTGCCGGCGTGATCTTCATGCCGATCTCGGAAGCGATCCGCGAACATCCCGATCTGGTGAAGAAATATCTCGGCACCGTGGTGCCGACCTCTGACAACTATTTCGCGACGCTGAACTCCGCTGTGTTTTCCGACGGCTCGTTCGTCTATGTGCCGCCGGGCGTGAAGTGCCCGATGGAACTGTCGACCTACTTCCGCATCAACGAGCGCAACACCGGCCAGTTCGAGCGCACGCTCATCATCGCCGACAAGGGCGCTTACGTTTCCTATCTCGAAGGCTGCACCGCGCCGCAGCGCGACGAAAACCAGTTGCACGCCGCCGTGGTCGAACTCGTCACCCATGACGACGCCGAGATCAAATACTCGACGGTGCAGAACTGGTATCCGGGCAATTCGGAAGGCAAGGGCGGCATCTACAACTTCGTCACCAAGCGTGGCGATTGCCGCGGCAAGAACTCCAAGATTTCGTGGACGCAGGTCGAGACCGGTTCTGCGATCACCTGGAAGTATCCGAGCTGCATCCTGCGCGGCGACAACTCGCGCGGCGAGTTCTACTCGATCGCGATTTCGAACGGCTACCAGCAGGTCGATTCCGGAACCAAGATGATCCATCTGGGCAAGAACACGACCAGCCGAATCATCTCGAAGGGCATCGCCGCCGGCGTCTCGCAGAACACCTATCGCGGTCTTGTCACCGCGCATCGCAAGGCGACAGGTGCGCGCAACTTCACCGCGTGCGATTCGTTGCTGATTGGCGACAAGTGCGGCGCGCACACCGTGCCGTATATCGAAGCCAAGAACTCGTCGGCGCTGTTCGAGCACGAAGCGACCACGTCGAAGATTTCCGAAGACATGCTGTTCTATTGCGTGCAGCGCGGACTGAGCCAGGAAGAAGCAGTGGCGCTGGTCGTCAACGGTTTCGTCAAGGACGTGCTGCAGCAATTGCCGATGGAATTTGCGGTCGAAGCGCAAAAGCTGATCTCGATCAGCTTGGAGGGCAGCGTTGGCTGATCTCGAAACTGTTCAATATTGGCGGACACGGAGCCACTGGTGCGCTTTTGGGTTCGTTATTTCGTTGGCGGTTTCGAGCTTTCTAGTGGTGACTAATTCGACGTTCGCGTCTGGGACTATTCTGTTTGTGATGCTAGCGATTCTGTTTTTTCTTGCGGGTGTTCTTTGCACCCACAGGCATTGGCGAGTCTTCAAGAGCTACGAGATCGCAAGCGGAGGCTCGAAAGCAACGGGTCGGGAAAAGTGGAAAAAGATGTATCCGCCGATGGATTGATGCGTAAGGATTTAGAAATGCTCGTCAAGGACGTGCTGCAGCAATTGCCGATGGAATTTGCGGTCGAGGCGCAGAAGCTGATCTCGATCTCGCTGGAAGGAAGTGTTGGATGACCGCGTTACTGCAAGTCAAAGGCCTCAAGGTTCAGGTGGAAGATAACGAGATCCTGCATGGTCTCGACCTCACCGTGAATCAGGGCGAAGTTCACGCCATCATGGGGCCGAACGGTTCCGGCAAATCGACGCTGTCGCATGTCATCGCCGGCAAGCCCGGTTACGATGTGACCGCTGGCGAAATCCTGTTCAAAGGCGAAGACGTGCTGGAGATGGCGCCGGATGAGCGCGCCGCCAAGGGCGTGTTTCTGGCATTCCAGTATCCGGTGGAGATTCCCGGCGTCACCACCATGAATTTTCTGCGCACGGCGCTGAATGCGCAGCGCAAGGCGCGCGGCGAATCCGAGTTTCTCGTGCCCGACTTTCTCAAGAAAGTCCGCGAAGTCGCAACGTCGCTGAACATCCCGATGGATATGCTGAAGCGCGGCGTCAATGTCGGCTTCTCCGG
The DNA here is from genome assembly GCA_020056155.1 of Afipia sp. Classification (GTDB taxonomy): domain Bacteria; phylum Pseudomonadota; class Alphaproteobacteria; order Rhizobiales; family Xanthobacteraceae; genus Afipia. The sequence continues at coordinate 1,203 of JAGVII010000374.1, read as the reverse complement.
CGGCGAGAAGAAGCGCAACGAAGTGCTGCAGATGGCGCTGTTCCAGCCGAGCCTGTGCATCTTGGACGAAATGGATTCGGGTCTCGATATCGACGCGCTGCGCGTCGCCGCTGACGGCGTCAATGCGCTGCGCTCGAAGGATCGCGCGATGGTCGTCATCACCCACTACCAGCGGCTGCTGAACTACATCGTGCCGGATTTCGTCCACGTCATGTCGAAGGGACGTGTCGTCAAGAGTGGCGGCAAGGAACTGGCGCTTGAGCTGGAGAAGTCCGGCTACGCCCAGTTTGAAGACAAGGCAGCGTAAGCGGGTCCATCATGAACGTTGCACTGGTTAAACCCACGACGGAGCACGCGCTCGGCGAATTGTTCGCCGCGGCGCGAAGCCGTCTGCCCGGATCGGGTACCGTTGCTGAAGTCCGGCAGAACGCTTTCGACGATTTTGCGCGTCGCGGTCTGCCGCATCGGCGTATCGAGGAATGGAAGTATACCGACCTGCGCGCTTTGCTGCGCGAGGTTGCACCGCTGGCGCCTGCGCCGGATCAGGCCGATCTTGCGCGCGCCGCGAAAGCGATCAAGTCGCTCGGCATCGATGGCACGCAGAAGCTGGTGCTTGTCGATGGCGTGTTCGCGCCTCAACTGTCGGACGTGTCGGCACTCGAAGCAGGTGTCCATGTCAGGGCTTTGCGCGATATCCTCGAAGACGGCGACAACAAGGTGCGCGCCGATCTGCTGCTGACCAGCGTCGCATCAGACGCGATGATTTCGCTGAACGCCGCTTTGGCAACCGATGGCGTTGTGATCGACGTGGCCGAGGGCGCTTCACTCGCAAGGCCGATCCACATTGTTCATGTCGCCACGGCGTCAGCAACATCGCTTGTGACGCGCTCGCTGCTAAAGGTGGGGAAGGGCGCCCGCGCGACGTTTGTCGAGAGCTTCGTCGCGGCGGAAGGTGCTGCGTCCTATCAGACCCACGACTCGGTCGTGATCTGGATTGGCGACGATGCGGAGCTTCAGCATGTCCGCCTGATGGAAGACGCGCTCGACGCCGCTCACATTTCGACCGGTATCTTTACCATCGGCGCCAAGGCGAAGCTGAATACGTTCAACCTGACGAATGGCGGCAACGTTAGCCGATATCAGGGCTTCATTACGTTCGCCGGTGAAGGCAGTGAGCTGATAACGAACGGCGTCAATCTGCTC
>JAGVII010000224.1 GCA_020056155.1 Afipia sp. | reverse complement strand
CGGCCTCGACCAGAAAGCCCTTGACGCCGGAGCCGTCTGCAAGACGCACGGTGCCGATCGACAGCGGCGAGGGAATCGCGGCGACGAATGCGCCGAAAGCCTTTGTCGGCAGCGCCCACACTTCGACGGCGATGGCAGAACCCGTGCCGGGGTCGACGCGCAGCATCCCGGGTTTGGGCGGCACCGTGCCCTTCAGCGCATAGAGCCTGTAGTCCGGCGTGGTCGATGTCGCCTCGATCAGGCGGCCGCCGAGCGACAGCAGTTCATGGTTCAGCGCCATGCCCGACAGGTGCGCGCCGACCGCGACGATGGCCACTTCGTCCTTGCCGGGTTCTTTCGAGACCGGCGTGAGCGGCGGTTGCGCCACGCCCTTGGCGCCGGTCTTGAGCTTGGTGTCGGCATGAAACACGCGCCCGATGCTGGCGAGTTGCGCATCGCGGCCCGCAGGCGCGAGCAGCGTGATGCCGAACGGAATGCCGTCGCTGCGCATCGATGCCGGCACGGCGAGGCCGCACAGGTCCAGCAGGTTGACGAAATTGGTGTAGGTGCCGTTGCGGCTGTTCAGTTCGATCGGGTTCGCCAGCACCTGTTCGACGGTGTAGGCCGTTGGCGCGGTCGGCAGCACCATGGCATCGATGCTCTCGAAGGTCGTCCGGCTGATTTGCCGCATGGCCTCTAGCTTGTAGAGCGCCGCGAAGGTGTCCGCAGCCGTGAGTTTTTCTCCCTGAAGCGTGATTTCGCGCGTCACCGGATGAACCGCATCGGGATCGGCCGCGAGCAGATCGCGGATCACCAGATATCGCTCCGCGACCCACGGCCCTTCGTAGAGCAACCGCGCGGTCTCGTAGAATGGCTCGAGGTCGAACTCGACCGGCGTGGCGCCGAGCGCGGTCAGCCGCGCCACCGCCGCGTCGTAACCCTGCTCGGAGAGAGCATCGCCGAAAAATTTCAGTTGTCCCTTGCGCGGAATGCCGAGCCGGATGCCCGGCGGAAAACCCGTCACCGGGCCGACAAAGCGGTCGCGCGAATAGGGATCGGCGGCGTCGTATCCGGCCATCGCATTGAGCGCGATCATGGCGTCGTCGACATTGAGCGAGAAGATCGACACGCAATCGAGAGTGCGGCAGGCGGGCAGCACGCCCGAGGTCGACATCAGCCCCAAAGAGGGTTTAAGCCCGACGATGTTGTTGAGCATCGCGGGTACACGGCCGGAGCCTGCGGTATCGGTGCCGAGCGACAGCGGCACCAGTCCCGCCGACACCGCGACAGCGGAGCCCGAACTCGATCCGCCGGGGACGAGATCGCCATTCACCGCATTCTTCGGAATGCCGTAGGGCGAGCGCACGCCGACGAGGCCCGTCGCGAACTGATCGAGGTTGGTCTTGCCGATCACGATGGCGCCGGCTGCGCGCAGCCGTGCCACCGTGTTGGCGTCTTGCGCCGGCATATAGGAGAAGGCAGGGCAGGCGGCAGTGGTTGCAAGGCCCGCGACGTCGATGTTGTCCTTCACGGCCACCGGCACGCCATACAGCGGCAGCGACGTGTCGCCCTTCGCCATCAGCGCCTCGGCTTCGGCGATGGCCTCGGCCTCATTGCGCAGGCTGATGAAGATGGCTTCATCGCCGTGGTCGCGGATGCGCTGGAAGCTGCGTGCAACGGTCTCGGCAGGTGATGTCGTCCGCGCGCGATGCGCGGCGACGATCTCGGCAACAGTCTCGGTCACAAATCGCTTCCCGTCATCTGGATGATTGATCTTATTCCGCCGGCACGGTGGCAGGCTTGGGCATTGCCGCCGTCGCCGCGCCCGATCTGGCATAGGCGAAGAAGCCCGCAGCCACCAGAGCATAGGCCAGCGCAACCTCCGGCGTCACGCCGATCCCGACCGCCGGCCCGTGCATGAAGCCGAAGAAGGTGAGAACGGCACCGGCTGCCGCGAAGGCGGAGGCCTTGACGAAATCCCGCTCGATCACGAACACCGCCATCGCGGCCAGCACCAGTCCCGAGAGGATCGAGCCTTCGCCGAGAATTTCGAGGCCGCGATAAAGCACGCCGGTGGCGCCGAGTTTGTCCATGCCGACGGCTGCGGCGCTGGTGCCGGCCGCCGTGAGTGCGCCGTCCACAAGGGTTTTGCCCCATGCGGCGAGATGCGGCGTCAATGCGAGTACGATGGCCGGCGCGTGGCTCGCGGGCGTCGCCTGAAATGCCTGCGCGCCGACCAGCATGCCGATGTAAAGCAGGATCGGCAGGATCGCGACGACCGGCACAAGATTCAGCAGCAGCGAGATCACGCCTAGCCACGCCAGCACGATCACCATGACCCCGGTCGCGGCCGAGTAACCGATGCGGCCGCCCATCGCCTTCCAGCCGGGATGGCCGATGTAGACCGCGTTGATGAAGGGATTGCCCATCAGCGCGCCGATCAGGCTGACCACGCCGTCGGCGGTCAGCACGCGCGTGGTCGGATAGTGATCGCCCGCGGCTTCCGCGCTCTCCACGTTGTCCATCGCCTCGACCAGATCGTAGACGCCGAACGGAATCGCGGTGACGAGAATGATGCCGATGAATTCAAAGCCTGAGAACACGTGGCCAATGGCGGGGATCGGCAGCGAGAAACCGATATTGCTGAACGCCGCGCCGAGCTTCGCCAGACTCATGCCGCCGATATTGAGGCCGAAGACGTTCGAGCCCCACGCGATCACGGTGCCGACGAAAATGGCCACGAGGCCCGCCGGAATGCCCTTGGGATATTTCACGCCGCCGAACCAGCTCGCGAGAATGACGGCGAAACATGTCAGGCCGATCACGGGCGTCATGAACATCTCGAACGCCGGGCGCATCGAAATGAACGCGATCGAAACGCCGGCGAGCGTGCCGAGCAGCGCCGCGCGCGGCGTGATGCGTTGAATCCATGGCGCGATGAAGCCGCCCGCCATCAGGATGAAGCTCTGGATGAACACCCAGGTGAGGCCTGCTTCCCATGCCTTGATCGGATCGTTGGTTTTTAACAGGATCGGCAGCATGATCACGAACGTGACGATGAACATGTGCGGAACGCTGACGCCTGATGGCAATGCACAGACATCGTTGCGTCCCGTCTTCTGCGCAAGGCGATAGGCCAGCCACGCGTAATACATCGTTGAGAGGAACATCATCAGCCCGAGCGCCGGCAGGATGCGCCCGAACACCAGCGAGTCCGGCATTTTCAGCACGAAGCGCAGCAGCGCCGTCAGCGTCAGCATGTTGACGAGAATGTTGGTGCCGAAGCCGAAAAAGGCGTTCCAGTCGCCCGGGGCCCACAGGATCGGTTTGCCGGAAGCCACAGCCGTGTCTGATGTGCTCATCACGCGCCCCTATGCGATCATTTTCGATGGTTCGGAACTCAGTGCCGCTAAAACCTCTGACGATGAACTGACCCAGCCGAAGATACCGCCCTGCGCCTTGATCATGCGCAGGCCCATCTCGTGAAATTCGGGGAAGTAGGATGCGCAGCAGTCCGCCAGCACGACGCAGCGGTAGCCGCGGTCGTTGGCTTCGCGCACGGTGGTGTTGACGCAGACCTCGGTGGTGACGCCGCACACCAGCAGCGTTTCGATGCCGCGCTGTTTCAGAATGTCGCCGAGATCGGTCGCGTAGAACGCGCCCTTGCCGGGCTTGTCGATCACGATCTCGCCGTTGACCGGATACAGCGCTTCGACGATGTCGTGGCCCGCTTCGCCGCGAATGAGAATGCGCCCCATCGGACCGGGATCGCCGATGCGCAGCGACGGCGCGCCGCGTTCGATCTTGGCGGGTGGCGCGTCTGACAGATCCGGCAGATGACCTTCGCGTGTGTGAATGACGAGCAGGCCCGCCTTGCGAAACGCGTCGAGCACGCGGCCGCAAGGTCTCACGGCGCTTGCGAGTTGCGAGACATCGTTGCCGAGGGTCTCACCGAAGCCGCCGGGCTCGAGGAAGTCGCGCTGCATGTCGATGATGACGAGTGCTGTCTTCGTCCACACCACGCTGACCGGGGCCGGTTCGGCCACGAGCGAATTTTTAATTGGCGGCATCGGCATCACCTTCTTCGTCGGTCTCAACGAAGCAAGCGGTGTGCCATTGTGTACAACGTTCGATGCGATCCCCGAGGCGGGAGATTGGCGATGCAGAACAACGGGTTGATGCGCGCGGCGCGGGCCGGTGGGGCGGCGAACGCCGGATAGGGATTCGTGCCGGCGCTTAAATTTTAGGCGTCATGCTGCCGCGGTCACGCCACACGGACGGCAATTGACACGTTCTAAACAATCTGCATTATATTGCATTAGTCGCCGAAGAGCGACAGCAATAACTGCATTATTATTCTATGGATGCAGTCTCCGAGGGGAGGGAAGCCGATGCCTGCGTTCGCAGAACCTGCGGCGGAAGAAATGCTGGCTGGTGCGCGGCCATGACGGCGGCGACCGCTCATCGTCAGGCCAGCGCGCGGGCGTTGTTCGCCGCACCGGATATTGTGGCCGAGCGCAAACCTGACGGAAGCATATGGCTGAAATCGACGGCGCCGTTGCAGCCGTTCGCGCGCTGTGTCGGCGACTGGCTGGAGCAATGGGCGCGCGACACGCCCGATACGGTTTTCCTTGCAGAGCGCAGCAGCGTCGACGCGCCGTGGACCAAGCTGACCTATCGCGAAGCGTTGCGGCGGGTGCGCGCCGCGGGGGCATGGATTCTGGCGCAGGGCATGAGCGCGGATCGCCCGCTTGCGATCCTGTCAGACAATTCGATCGACCATGCCGTGTTCATGCTGGCGGCGATGCATGTCGGCGTGCCGGCGGCGCCGGTCTCGCCGGCCTATTCGCTGGTGTCGAAGGATTTCGACAAGCTGAAAAGCATGATCGCGCTGCTCGATCCCGGCGCGATCTATGTCTCCAGCGCAAAGATGTTCGCCCCCGCGCTGAACGCCATCGCGCCGCTGCACACGGCGATCGTCGTCGCCGGCGATCCGGACGGCTTCGACGACGTGATTTCATTCTCGTCGTTGACGGCCGCCGCGGAGACGCTGGAGGTCGCGCGTGCCTTCGCCGCTGTCGGTCATGACACCATCGCGAAGTTTCTGTTCACGTCCGGTTCGACCGGCACGCCGAAGGCCGTCATCAACACCCAGCGCATGCTGACCTCGAACCAGGCCGCGAAAATCCAGACCTGGCCGTTTCTTGGCGAACCCAACCTCACCACCCTCGACTGGCTGCCGTGGAGCCATACGTTCGGCGCCAATCACAATTTCAACTGCGTGCTGCGCAACGGCGGCACGCTCTATATCGACAGCGGCAAGCCGGCGCCCGGCCTGTTCGCGCTGTCGCTCGCCAATCTGCGCGACGTGATTCCGACGGTGTATTTCAACGTGCCGCGCGGCTACGATATGCTGATCGCAGCGTTGCGCGAGGACGACGATCTGCGCCGGCGCTTCTTCTCTCAGGTGAAGCTGCTGTTCTATGCGGGCGCGGCGCTGCCGCAGAATCTCTGGGAGGCGCTGGAGGCGTTGTCGATTGCGACCGTCGGCCATGCCGTGCCGATGGTGTCGTCGTGGGGCTCGACCGAGACCGCGCCGCTGGCGACGGACTGTCATTTCCAGGCACAGCGTTCGGGCAATATCGGCGTCCCGATTCCCGGCACCGAGATCAAGCTGGTGCCGACAGGCGACAAACTCGAGGCGCGGGTGCGCGGCCCGAACGTCACGCCGGGCTACTGGAAAGCGCCGGAGCAGACCGCGAAGGCGTTCGATGCCGACGGTTTCTATCTGATGGGCGACGCGATGACCTTCGCGGATGCCGCGCGTCCCGAACTCGGCCTGTTTTTCGACGGCCGCGTTGCCGAGGATTTCAAGCTCACGTCAGGCACCTGGGTCAGCGTCGGCACGCTGCGCATCGCCGGTATCGCCGCGCTCGCACCGCTGGCGCAGGACATCGTGGTCGCCGGCCATGACAAGGACGACGTCCGCTTTCTGGTGTTTCCGAACATTCCGGCCTGCCGCGCGCGGGCCAAGCTGCCCGACGCCGATGTTGCCGAGGTGCTGCGCGCGCCGGTTGTCCGCGAGGCGGTGGCGCAAGGACTCGCGCGCCTGAAGGCGAAGGGCGGCGGCTCCTCAAGCTTCGCCACCCGCGCGCTGCTGCTGGCGGATCTGCCCTCGGTGGACGGCGGCGAGATCACCGACAAGGGCTACATCAACCAGCGTGCGGTACTGTCGCGGCGCGCTTCAGACCTCGCACGGCTCGACGACGACGGATGCGGCGACTGGATCGGATGTCCGGCGTGACAGCCGCACACGTTGATCTTGAAACCGGCAGGCCATGCGTGCTGCAATCGGATTCAAGCATAAAAACGAGAGGGAGACGTCTATGTCCAGAATTTTGAAGGTGAGCCGCCGGACGCTGCTGTCCGGCGCGGCGGGAGCCGCGACACTCGCCGTGACCCCGCGCCTGTTCAGTCCGGCGATTGCGCAGAATGCGCCGCTGAAGGTGGGCCTGATGCTGCCCTATACCGGCACATTCGCGAAGCTCGGCCAGTTCATCGATAACGGCTTCGAGCTTTACTATCAGCAGAAGGGCCTCAAACTCGGCGGCCGTGAGGTAACGTTCGTCAAGGTAGACGACGAATCCAAGCCGGAAGCCGCGACCGACAACATGAACCGTCTGGTCGGGCGCGAGAAGGTCGATGTCGTGGTCGGCACGGTGCATTCCGGCGTCGCCATGGCGATGGTCAAGGTGGCCCGCGATACCAAGACCATGCTCATCATTCCCAACGCGGGCGCCAACGACGCCACCGGCGCACTGTGCGCGCCGAACGTGTTCCGCACCTCGTTCTCGAACTGGCAGACCACCTATCCCGCCGGCAAGGTGCTGGTCGATGCCGGCGTCAAGAACGTCGTCACCATCACCTGGCGCTACACCGCCGGCGCGGAAATGATCAGCGCGTTCTCGGAAAACTTCACCAAGTCCGGCGGCAAGATCGTCGAGGATCTGACGCTGCCGTTCCCCGAAGTGGAATTCCAGGCGCTCATCACCCGCATCGCCACCCTGAAGCCCGACGCGGTGTTCTCGTTCTTTGCCGGCGGTGGTGCTGTGAAGTTCGTCAAGGATTACGCGGCGGCGGGTCTCAACAAGACCATTCCGCTGTATGGAGCGGGTTTCCTCACCGACGGCACCATTCAGGCGCAGGGCGAGGCGGCCAACGGCATCAAGACCACGCTGCATTATGCCGATAATCTCGACAATCCGGCCAACATCGCCTTCCTGAAAGCGTTCAAGGCAAAAACCGGAAACGACGGCGACATCTATGCCGTGCAGGGCTATGACGCCGCCGCGCTGTTCGATATCGGCCTCACGGCGGCCGGCGGCGACGCCAAGGCGCAGGACAAGATGATCGCGGCCATGGGCGCGGCGAAGATCGATTCCCCGCGCGGGCCGCTGAGTTTCAACAAGGCGCACAACCCGATCCAGAACATCTATCTGCGTGAGGTGCGCAACGGCCGCAACGAAATGGTGTCGATCGCGCAGGCCAGCGTCAACGATCCCGCACGCGGCTGCAAGATGACGTAAGCGGATACGGGCTCGAGTCGTCATGCCCGGGCTTGTCCCGGGCATCCACGCCTTTCATGATGCTGCGCAAGACGTGGATGGCCGGGACAAACCCGGCCATGACGGTTGAGAGATAAGTCGTCATTGCGAGCGAAGCGAAGCAATCCATGGCCACAAGGAAGAACTGGATTGCTTCGTCGCAAGTGCTCCTCGCAATGACAATGTTTTTCAGACGGGAAGTATCTCGATGGACCTTGTAACCCTCGGCGTTCAGCTTCTGAATGCCATTCAGTATGGGACGGTCCTGTTTCTCGTCGCCAGCGGGCTGACGCTGGTGTTCGGCATTCTCGGCGTCATCAATCTGGCGCACGGCGCGTTCTACATGCTGGGTGCCTATCTCGCCTACTGGATTGCGGCCTACACCGGCAGCTTCTGGGTTGCCGTCATCGCCGGTGTCGCCATCGCCTTCGTCGTGGGGCTTCTGCTGGAGAATGTCTTCATCCGCAGGCTCTATGGCCGCGATCATCTGGCGCAGGTGCTGCTCTCGTTCGGCCTGATCCTTGTGATCGATGAGGTCAGGCAGTTGCTGTTCGGCAAGGATGTGCATTCGGTGCTGCCGCCGGAAGGGCTGCGCGGCGCGATCCAGCTCACGGACAATCTGTCCTATCCGGTCTACCGGCTGGCGATCTGCGCGTTCTGTCTGGTGGCCGCGGCCATCATCTTCCTCGTCATCACCCGCACCAAAATCGGGATGATCGTGCGCGCCGGTGCGGAGAACCGCGAAATGACGCGCACGCTCGGCATCAACTTCGACACGGTAAACCGCTACGTGTTCGCAGTCGGCATTGCGCTTGCGGCGCTTGGGGGCATCGTCGTCGCGCCGATCTCGACGGTCTATCCCGGCATGGGCGACAGCATGCTTATTCTTTCCTTCGTCGTGGTCGTGCTCGGCGGCATCGGCTCGATCGGCGGCGCGGCAATCGGTGCGCTGCTGATCGGCCTCACCGATACGTTCGGCAAGGTGTTCTTCCCGAGCGTGTCGAGTGTTCTGATCTATGTGCTGATGGCGGCGGTGTTGCTGTGGCGTCCGAACGGCATTCTCGGCCGGCGGGAGGTGTAGCATGAGCCGTATCTCTCAACCCGTCATGCCCGCGCTTGTCGCGGGCATCCACGTCTTGCTTATTGCACAGGACAAAAGACGTGGATGGCCGGGACGAGCCCGGCGATGACGAAGGAGCAGATTCATATGCGCGTGTGGCTGGTGCCCGCGATCCTTCTCGCGCTCGCTGTCGCGCTGCCATTCGTCGTGCCGACCTACTATGTGCAGTTCTTCAGCAAGGCGCTGATCATGGGCATCCTTGCGATGTCGCTCAATCTCGTGGTCGGCTATGGCGGACTGGTGAGCCTGTGCCACGCGGCGTTCTTCGGCATCGCGGGCTATGCGCTGGCGCTGGCCTCGCCGAAATACGATCCGGCGGCGCTGTGGTGGACGCTGCCGCTTGCGGTGGCGGCATCCGCCGCTGCCGCCGCGGTGATCGGCGCGCTGGCGCTGCGCACCCGTGGCATCTACTTCATCATGGTGACGCTGGCGTTCGGCGAGATGCTGTTCTTCTTCTTTCATGACAGCAAGTTCGCCGGCGGCTCCGACGGCGCCTTCATCTACAACAAGCCGTCGATGATGCTGGGCGACATCACGCTGCTCGATCTCGAAAAGCCGCTGGCCTATTACTTCGTGGTGCTGGCCGCGCTGGTGGCGGTGATCGCGCTGCTGACCATGATCGTGCGCTCGCCGTTCGGTCATGCGCTGGCCGCGGCCCGCGACAACGAACGCCGCGCCCGCGCACTCGGCTTTCCGGTGTTTCGCGTGCGGCTGACGGCGTTCGTGATCTCTGGCGCGATTGCGGGCATCGCGGGTTATTTCGCGGCCGCGCAGTTCGGCTTCGTCGCGCCGCAGATGCTCGGCTGGCATCTGTCGGCGACGGTATTGGTGATGGTGCTGATCGGCGGTCAGCGCTCGGTGGCGGGGCCGCTGGTCGGCGCGCTGGTGCTGATCGGGCTTGAGGAAGTGCTGAAAGCCACAACCGAACACTGGAAACTCGCGGAAGGGCTGGTCGTGATTCTGATCGTGCTGCTGTTGCCCAATGGCGTGCGCGATCTGTTGAAAATGGTGCTTCCGGCGTCGAATGCGGAGGCGCAGGATTCAAGCTCAGAATCTTCTCCCGTCATTGCGAGCGATGCGAAGCAATCCAGAGGCCCCCACCCTAACCCTCCCCCGCAAGCGGGGGAGGGAAGGGAGGGGGATTGCTTCGTCGCAAACGCTCCTCGCAATGACGGTGTAGCGGGAGGCCGCCATGGCTGAGAACGCAAAGACTGACAACACGCACGTCGCCTTGCGCGCCGTGGGCCTAAGAAAGCATTTCGGCGGCCTCACCGCCGTCTCCGATGTTTCGCTCGACGTTCACACCGGCGAAATCCACGCCGTGATCGGACCGAACGGGGCGGGAAAATCGACGCTGATCAATCTGTTGTCCGGCGATCTGACGCCGAGTGCTGGCGAAATCATGCTGGGTGAAAACGATATTACGCGCCTTGCGCCGGACCGCCGCGCCCGCGCGGGTTTGGGCCGTTCGTATCAGAAGACCACGATCTTCCCGCAATTCACCGCGCAGGAGAATGTGCGGCTGGCGGCGCAGGCGCATGCCGCGTCGCCGTTAAAAATGTTCGGCGACGTGACGTCCGATGCCGACGTCAATCGCGGCACAAGCGAGGCGCTGGAGCAGGCGGGGCTGGCGGCGCGCGCGCAGATGATCGCGACACATCTGTCCCACGGCGAGCAGCGTCAGCTTGAAATCGCGATGGTGCTGGCGACGCAGCCGCGCATCATCCTGCTGGATGAGCCGCTGGCGGGCATGGGCCAATCCGAGGCGCGCAAGGTGGTCGATCTGATCGCCTCGCTGAAGAAGGGCCGCGCGGTGCTGGTGGTCGAGCACGACATGGACGCGGTGTTCGAACTGGCGGATCGGCTCACGGTCATGGCGGACGGCCATGTGATCGCCAGCGGGCTGCCGCAGGATGTCCGCATCGATCCGGCGGTGCGGCTCGCCTATCTCGGCGCGGAGGAGGACGCGTGAGCACGTTACTCGATGTGCAAAAGCTAGAGGCGTTCTACGGCGCAGGCCAGGTGCTGCATGGCGTGGCGCTCTCGGTCGCGCGCGGCGAACAGATCGCGCTGCTCGGCCGCAACGGCATGGGCAAGACCACGCTGCTGCGATCATTGATGGGCCTGGTCACTGAGCGGCGCGGCCAGATCAATCTCAACGGCCGCGACATCATGCGCGCGGCTCCCGAAGCGATCGCGCGCGCGGGCGTGGCGCTGGTGCCTGAAGGCCGCGGCGTGTTCGGCTCGTTGTCAGTGGTGGAAAATCTCGTGATGGCGGCGCGGCCGGGTATCGATGGACGCCGCGCGTGGACGCTGGAGAAAATCTACGAGCTGTTTCCGCGATTGCACGCGCGTCGAACCAACGGCGGGCAGCAGCTCTCCGGCGGCGAACAGCAGATGCTGACCATCGG
>JAGVII010000707.1 GCA_020056155.1 Afipia sp. | reverse complement strand
GTGAAGACGGGATCGAGCGCGCTCATCGGCTCCTGAAAGATCATCGCAATATCGCGGCCGCGCACAGCCCGCATCTGCCGTGGCGACAGCCCTGCGAGATCAGTCCCCTCGAACAGAATCTCGCCCTTCACGCGCGCGGACTGAGGCGGCAGCAGGCGCAGCAGCGAAAGACCCGTCACCGTCTTGCCGCAGCCGCTCTCGCCGACAATCCCGACCCGCTCGCCCGGCCGGATCGAAAAACTCACATTCTTGGTGATCGGCAATTCACCCTCGCCCGTCGCGAAGGAGAGCGAGAGACCGCGCACATCCAGCAGCCTCGACGCGAACTGCGGACGCGCCACCTTGGGGTCGGACAACTCCATCAACTCCATCGCGCTGGCCATTGCGCGATCAGAGGCAAAACTGAGGGGAGCGAGATTTAAAAGCCGGCACGCACACGGTGCGGCCACTGCAAGCCGTTCCGGCCGCCGGAGTCACAAATACCAACGTCGCACACGGTGCCGTCATCAACTGCTCCTTCCCTGCATTGCCCGGTCTTTTGCCGGGTATCGATCGTCCGCCCTTTGCGCCCAGATCCGACAAATTCAGACCTGAGCAAGCGATTGCCCCCGGCAAAAACGACCAACATCGCCTGCCGAGGTGACGTTGCGCGCATGAAAGGGCATCATTTGTCGATTGTCAACAATTGACTTTTGTACTAAAATAAAATTCGGGCCCAATCCACGAGCCCAGATAGAGAGTCATACCGTGGCACCACTCCTGCGAGCACCAGCAAGCCGAAGCGACGACGACTCGGAAAGAAAGTTCGCTGCGCGGACGATTCCCGATCAGGTCGCTGACGAACTTGGCGCCGAAATTGTCGATGGCCGTCGCAAGGCTGGAGAACGCCTGGTGGAGCTAGACCTTGCGCGGGACTTTGGCGTCAGCCGGGGTCCGATCCGGGAGGCGATCCGCATTCTCGAACGGCGGCGTCTCGTCGAGTTGCTGCCTCGGCGCGGTGCGTATGTGCGACCGCTCTCCCTGAAATCAATCGCGGACCTGTTCAACGTCCGCATGGCGCTTTCCCTGCTGGCGGTTCGCGCGATGGCGACCGCCCCCATCGAAAGCTATGTCGAGACGCTCGCGCGGCGCTGCGCCGAACTGAACGCAATGATCGAAACCGGCGATCCGATGGCATTCGCGCGCGTCACGACACGCGCGGTCAAGACCGTCGCGCGTGGCTCAGGCAACGAACTTCTGGTGGAGTTGCTCACCGATCTCGCCAACCAGACCGTATGGACCACGATCTGGAAATCACCGCTCGACTATCAGACACCGGATATCCGCCGCACCGCGGCCGAACTGATGGTTTCGACTCTCGAAGCGATCAAACGCCGGGATCCCAACGCAGCGGTTGCCAGTCACGGCCGGTTGCTTGAGGGAGACCGCGACCGTGCGCTGGCGTCGCTGTCGCAGTTGCGGGGAGAGTCATTCGATCTCCGCGCGATTTCACAGCCGGACATACTCCCGGCTCCTGACAACATCGCGCGAGCGGGCTAACCACCCTTGCATTCGCGGAAATTGACAAAACCGGTGGCATAAAGACAATCGGCAGCGCGGGCCTTGCTGTCAGCCTGCGATCGATCACAAAAGCGGACACCCCATGGCAAGCCACCGACTCCGTGCCCTGGACGGCTTGCGCGGCGTCGCCATCCTGCTGGTGATGGGCTTCCACTATTTCTATCATCTCGAGTCATTTTACTACAAATCGACGCTGTATCCCTACGGCGAAACATTCAGCAACGTCCTGATCTTCAAATACGGCTACATGGGCGTCGAGTTATTCTTCATCATCTCGGGCTTCGTCATCGCGATGACGCTGGAATCGTCAGCGTCGGCGCTCGATTTCGTGGTGAGGCGCTTCGTGCGCATCTGGCCGGCGCTGATCGTCTCCGCCGTCATCACCTTCTTCCTGCTGAACTGGTCCGACTCGCCATTCGCCCTCACCCGCCGTCAGTACTGGCCGAACTTCCTGCCCTCATTGACGCTGACGCCGACATCGCTGTGGTCGGGTTGGTTCCCGAAAGTGGACTTCGTCACCGGTGTGTACTGGTCGCTGGTGGTCGAGATCAGGTTCTACATGATCGCCGTATTGCTGTTCTGGCTGTTCTCGCGGCAGAATCTGGCACGCAATCTCGTCATCTTCACAATCGTTATCTATATCGCCCGCGCGCTGCTGCGGCGCGCGATGCCGGGATATAACGGCGTCTACGATGCGCTGTTCATTCCGGACTACATGCCGTGGTTCGCGGCCGGTGCGGTGTTCTATGAACTGTACAAGGAGCGCATCACAAGAGGCGCGGCCCTCATCTTGATCGCCGTCATGTATGCGCTGATCGCGCGGGTCAGTACAAACTACGCGATGATCGGGCGCGATCCGATCGTTGCCAGCACCGCTGCGCTGTCGTTCCTGGCCCTGTTTTGGCTGCTGGCGACGAAATCCGCTTCGCTGCGCATCTTCGAGATCCGTCCGCTGGTCTGGATCGGCGAGTGCAGCTACTCGATCTACCTCTATCACTACGCCGCCGGAATGATCCTCATCTCGCAAGTCTCGAAAACCATCGGCCTCATTCCGCAACTCTTGTTGGTAGCTGCGATTTCGCTGCTGGTGTTTGCAATCGGGCGCATCTCGTACGTTGCCGTCGAAAATCCAAGCCGACGATGGCTGATGAAGGTGCTGATCGGCCCGCCGCAGAAACCCGCGGCGGAACCATCGCCAGCGGCGTAACGGTCAGGCGACTGCCGCCGCTTTCACCGGATGGATAAACCTGAAACTGACGGCGATTCGGTTCCAGGCATTGATGGTGGCCACCAGCATGGTCAGCTTGACGATCTCTTCATCCGAAAAACTCCCGCGAACCTGCTCGTAGACATCGTCGGGAACATTGGTTTGTGACAACAGCGTCACGGATTCAGTCCAGGCCAGCGCAGCCCGTTCGCGATCGGTATAGAGCGGCGATTCACGCCAGACGCTCAGCAGATACAACCGCTCCTCGGTTTCACCGGCGGCGCGCGCATCCTTGGTGTGCATATGAATGCAGAACGCGCAGCCATTGATCTGCGACGCACGTGTCTTGACCAGTTCGATCAGCGAATGCTCTAGCCCGCTCGCCTTCACAGCGGCTTCGAGCCCGCCAAGCGCCTTCATAAGGTCGGGCGCGATCTTGTAAGGGGCCAGTCTCGCTTTCATGAATCATTCTCCCAAATATTCGCCGGAAATTCCTAATGCATTCACTTGCCCTTGAATGTCGGCTGTCGCTTGGCAAGGAACGCACCGACGCCTTCCGCGAAGTCTGCGGTCCCGATGCACGCGCCGAACGCTTTCGCTTCGGCCTCCATTTGATCGTGCAGCGAATTGTCGAGCGAGCCGCGCAGCAGCGCCTTGGCCTGTCCGTAAGCAAATGTCGGTCCCTCGGCGAGACGGCGTGCAAGCTTGTCGGTCTCGCTGGCGAGATCGTCCGCCGGCACCACGCGATTAACCAGACCGAGCCGGAGCGCTTCAGCGGCATCGTAAACGTCCGACAACAGCGCGATTTCCATCGCCTTGCGCAGCCCGACCAGCCGCGGCAGCGTCCACGACGACGATCCGTCCGGACTGGTGCCAAGCTTGGAATAGGCCAGTGTGAAAATCGCGGTGTCCGCGGCAATCGCAAGATCGGTCGAAAGCGCGATGCTCATGCCTGCCCCTGCCACAGGCCCGTGCAGACTTGCGATCACAGGCTGCGGCAGTCCCGCCAGAATTTCGAGGCCTTCGTGCAACGGCTCCATGATGGTCGGGACATGCTTTCGCACTTCGTCTGCCGGTCCCTGGAATGCGGAGATATCGCCGCCCGCCATAAAGGCGCGGCCCTCCCCTGCGATGATGACGACGCGATTTCCCGAATCGGCGGCTACGCTTTTGCAGGCCGCGAGAAAGGCTTCTGCCGCGGCCACACTAAGCGCGTTCAGGACTTTAGGACGGTTGAAAACGATGCGGGCAATCGACCCATCGACTTTCAGAAGCACCGGCTGGTCTGACACTGACATCTCCCCTAGCGATTATTCTTTGAACAATCGGTAGGCCGGAAAATCCGGAGCGTCAACGCACAGTCAGGCGCAGGAAGCTCATGACACAGCCGAGCGCGCCGAACCCCGCCCCCAGCGCCAGCGCCAGCGTCGCGCCCTCGCTGCCGGCGAGCGCGAAACATAACGCAGCCAGCGCGGCACCCGTGGTCTGCCCGATCAGCCGCGCGGTGGCGACGATGCCACTCGCCCCACCGCTGCGCCCATCCGGTGCGCTGCTCATGATGGCCTTCATGTTCGGGGACTGGAAGAAGCCGAATCCGCAGCCGCAAATCGCCATGCGCCAGACAATATCGAAGACGCTCGGCGACGGAGGCAACATCGCTAGAAGCGCCATGCCGATACCGAGCATGAGCAGCCCCAACCCGCCCAGTATCCCGGCGGAATGACGATCCGACAGCCGCCCCGCGATCGGCGCCATGATGCCGACCACCACCGACCATGGCGTCATGAAGAAGCCGGTTTCAATGGGCGTCCGGTGCAGCACATCCTCGAAGTAGAACGGCAGCGACACGAACGCGAGGCCCTGCACCGCGAACGAACACACCGCGGTGGCGACCGACAGGGAGAACATCGGCCTCCGAAACAGATCGACCGGCAGCATCGGGGCCGGATGCCCCGCCTGCCGGCGGATCAGCAGCGCGCCGAAGATGACTGCCCCTGCAAGCTCGACGGCGACAACGGCAGCAGATGCCCCGTGAGCGGCACTGCCGATCCCCATGATGAAAAGGCAGAGGCTTATCGACGTGAGCAACGCGCCGGGAAAGTCGAAGGTGTGAGCAGCGCGCGGCGTCTGCGGCAGCGTTTTCATGCCGATCAGCATCGCCGCGACACCGAACGGAATATTGATCGCAAACAGCCACGGCCATGATGCTACCGACAGAATACCGGATGCGAGTGCCGGTCCGATCGTGAATGCCGTCGCCACCACCAGCGCGTTGTTGCCGAAGCCGCGGCCGTGAAGACGCGAGGGATAAACAAACCGGACCAGCGCCGTGTTGACGCTCATCACACCGGCCGCGCCCAATCCCTGCAGAACACGCGCAGCCAGCAATGACGGCAGCGACCACGCCAGCGCGCAAGCCAGCGAGGACAGCGTGAATAGCAGCAATCCGCCGAAGTAGATGCGTTGATGGCCGACGATTTCGCCGAGCGCCGCCAGCGGCAACAGTGTCGCCACCATGGCGATCTGATACACGTTCACAACCCAGATGACATCGGCCGGCGTCGTATTCAGATCGGCCGCAATCGCCGGAAGCGCGATATTGGCGATCGCGGTGTCGAGGGCGGCCATCGCCAATGCAGTGAAGATCGCAAGAACGGCCCACCGCCTGCGCTCGGGCGGAAGGCCATCCGTCACCGGAGCCAGCTTCGCTGAAATTGCGTCCATTCTGCGAAGTGTCCTGAAAGCGCGTCGCGCGTGGCGTGATGTGCATATGTAGCGGGAACAGGCTCCGGCCTGCACTGGCGGCACTGCATGCGGCATATGCGCGCCGCGATAACCGCATCGAACGGCTACACGATCGCGTGAGAATTCACCCGCGCATGCGCGCTCAAGGCGAGCTCAGCGAATCCTCTCCAAGGTAACGGATGCGCGCCTCGGTCCATTGCTCGTTCTGGATCGTATCGAGGATCGCAATCGACAGCGGTTTGCGCAGCGGGCTGTCGGGCGGCACGGCGAACGCGTAATTCTGCGCTTCGATCGAAATATCCAGCACCTTGAGCCGCGACGCATAACCCTGACGGATGGCCCATGTCAGCAACGGCTTGTCGTAGACAAAGGCGTCGAGGCGTCCCGCCCGCAGCGCTTTCAGGCCATCGCGGACCGTATCATAGGGCTGAAACTTCAGCTTGCGCCTGATGAGATCTCCCTCCGACGACGTTCCCTTGACGGTGCCGACGCGAACCGATGTCAGATCGGACACGCCTGTAATCGTTCCCTGAATTTGCGAAGTGGTCAGCACCGATGTGACACCGGCCGTAAACACCGCGATCGTGATCACCGACAC
This sequence comes from Afipia sp., assembly GCA_020056155.1. Lineage (GTDB taxonomy): Bacteria > Pseudomonadota > Alphaproteobacteria > Rhizobiales > Xanthobacteraceae > Afipia. Next base: position 2,957 of record JAGVII010000707.1, on the reverse strand, counting down.
CACCAGCCAGATCGTCGCGACGAACCGGCCCAGGATGGTTTGCGGCCCCTTCTCCGCCGACGATCTCTGCGTCATCGCGAGTGTCGACCACCACACGCTGGAGCTGATGCCCTTGGTGACGCTTCCGCCGAAATACTCGTTCTGCCGCCGCTCCAGCAGCCACACGAGAATGCCCGCGCCCAGGGTCAGTCCGATCAGCGCGATGACCGCCTGCAGGAAATTGAACGACGTCATCGCCCGGCGCAGCGTGCCCCAGTTCATCACACTCACGACCGGAACGGCGATACCAGTGCCGGTCGAATAGTAGGTCTGCGTGAAATCGAGAATCTTCTCCCTCTCGCCGGTGACCGTGATCGCACCGATGGCCACATCGAGATTTCCGGCAGCCGTTTCCTGGATCAGCTGCGGCATGTCCTGCAGTTCGGTGAAGCGGTAATGCAGCATCGCCACCTTCGCGACCTGACGCCAGAGTTCGACGCTGAGGCCCGACCATGCACCATCGGCACCCTTCACCGCGAACGGCGGCGCGTCCTTCACGCCGACCACGAGTTCGCGCTGCGGAATCGCTGACGTCGTCTCCTCCGCCTGCGCGAACGGCAGGACCGAGAACAACATGACCACCAGACAGGCTATCCGCAGGACCATCATGTCTCCGCACGGGGATGCGATCCGCAGGTTGGCACCGCGAATCCGATAACGAAGCTGTGACAGAATTTGGTGAGCGCCGCCTTACCAAAATGCGGGTCATTATCGGCTATTTCGCCGCGTCGGCCACCGGCGCCATCGCGACTAGCGCCGCAGACACCCATTTTACGCGGCCGCGAAAGTACTGCTATACCTGACGTCCTCAGCCGCGTCATTCAGAGAGCAATCCCATGAAGGCTTATGTCTACGGCGCGAACGGCGCCGCGATCACCGACGTGCCGAAGCCCTCGCCGAAAGGTACGCAGGTTCTGGCAAAGGTCCACGCCTGCGGCATGAACCGCGCGGATCTTGGCATGATCAAAGGGCATGTTCACGGCGCCGCTGGCGGCGTCGGCACCGTGCTGGGCATGGAATGGGCCGGCGAGATCGTCGAACTTGGACCCGATGCGAAAGGCCTGAAAGTCGGCGATCGCGTCATGGGCTCCGGCGGTGGCGCCTACGCGGAATATGCGGTGACGGACTATGGCCGCGTGTTTCCCGTCCCCGTGTCGATGGATTTCGAGCAGGCGGCGTCGCTGACGCTGGCGCTGACGACGATGCACAACGCTGTCGTCACCAACGGCGCGCTTCAGCCGGGGCAGGCAGTTCTGGTGCAAGGCGCGAGTTCAGGCGTCGGGCTGATGGCGCAGCAAATCGCGAAGCTCAAGGGCGCGAAACTGGTGATCGGATCATCCACGGACGCCGCGCGCCGTGCGCAGCTCACCGCCCACGGCGCGGGTATGGTGATCGACTCGAACGATCCGGCGTGGGTCGATCAGGTCCTGAAGGCCACCGGCGGCGCGGGCGTTGACATCATCATCGATCAGGTGTCGGGCAAGCTCGCCAACCAGAACCTTGCGGCGACAAAAGTGCTCGGCCGCATCGTCAATGTCGGACGGCTCGGCGGCACCCACGGCGATTTCGATTTCGATCTGCACGCCGCGCGCCGCATCCAGTACATCGGCGTGACCTTCCGCACCCGTTCGATCGAGGAAATCCGCGACATCTTCACGAAGGTCAAACAGGACATCTGGCCCGCGGTGGAATCCGGCGAGCTGAAGCTGCCGATCGACCGCGTATTCGCGTTCGGCGACATCGCGCAGGCTGTGGACTACATGTCGGCGAACAGGCATTTCGGCAAGATTGTCCTCAAGCTCTGACGTACTGTCTCTCCTGCGAATGATACGCATTTTGAATCGCGAACTCATTGATTGACGTTCGCGGCATGGCCGTGACAAGACCCGCGCATTGAGGAGCCGATGAGCGCAGTCAAGCAACGGGTCGCCGCCATTTCGATTGCCGCCAGTGCCAGCATGGCGGCGATCAAATTCGCCGTGGGCGTCGCCATCGGCAGCCTCGCGCTGATTTCCGAGGCGCTGCATTCGTCCGTCGATCTGATCGCCACGGTCGTCACGTGGGTCGTGGTGCGGGTGTCGGACAAGCCCGCCGATGCCGAGCATCATTATGGCCATGGCAAGCTCGAAAGCCTCTCGGCGCTGGGCGTGATCGCCCTGCTCTACATTCTGGCCGGCGGCATAGTGGTCGAGGCCTACAGCCGCCTGCGCGAAGGCGCGGCGCCGCCTACGCTGACGGCGCTGCCCTTCGTCGTGCTGATCGTGGACATCGTGGTGAACTTCTGGCGCGCGCGGGCACTCCACAAGACGGCCATGGCCACCAAGAGTCAGGCGCTGGAAGCCGATGCGCTGCACTTCGCCTCGGATGTGCTGGGCTCGTTCGCCGTGATCATCGGTCTCGGCCTTGCGGCCTTCGGCTATGCCTGGGGCGATGCCGGCGCCGCGATCGCGGTCGCGGTGCTGATTTCAATTCTGGGGCTGCGGCTCGGAAAATCGACCGTCGAGACGTTGCTCGACCGTGCGCCCGAAGGCGCATCGGCGAAGGCCGAAGAGGCCATCCGCGCCATTCCCGGCGTGGTCGATGTGGAGCGGCTGCGGGTGCGCATGGTCGGCGCCCGGCATTTTGTCGATGCGACGGTGCAGGTGCCCCGCACCTACCCCATTGACCGGATCGACAGCATCAAGCGCAAGGCGCAGGACGCGGTGGCCGGCGCCCTTCACGACGCTGACCTGACGTTTACCGCCGTGCCGGTGGCCCGCAGCAACGAAAGCGTGCGCGAGCGAATCATGGTGATCGCCCGCAACTCGGGGCTGGCGATCCACCATGTCACGGTGCACGACCTCGGCGAGAAGCTGACCGTCAGCATCGATCTCGAGGTCGATGGCGATATGCCATTGAACGAGGCCCACGACATCGCG
>JAGVII010000627.1 GCA_020056155.1 Afipia sp. | reverse complement strand
AAGTTCACCTCGGAGGTGAACCGGCAGGCCCAGCGGCTTGAAGGGTTCGCAGACGAGTTTTCGGCGATCCTGTCGCGCCAGATCGACGAGCGCGCGTGAGGGTGAACGTCTTGGACCACGGCTTGGGATATTCGGCATGGGCATGAGCCTCGGGGGTGGATCGGGCGGCGGTGGACGCCGCGGCTATCGCCGCGCCAACGTCATGGCCGAGATCAACGTCACGCCCATGGTGGACGTGATGCTGGTGCTGCTCATCATCTTCATGGTGTCGGCGCCACTGCTGACCGTTGGCGTGCCGCTCGATCTGCCGCAGACAGCGGCCAAGAGTCTGGATCAGGACAAGGAGCCGTTGACGCTTTCGGTGCAGCTCAGCGGCAAGGTGTTTCTCAACAACACCGAGATCGCGATGGACGAACTGGTGCCGAAACTGACGGCTGTTACCCAGGCGCGCGGCGGCATGGATGAGCGCATCTTTGTTCGCGGCGACACAAAAGTGGATTACGGTACGGTGATGCGCGTGATGGGACGCCTGTCCGCCGCAGGCTTCAAGCGCGTGGCTCTGGTGACCGAGGTCGAGCAGGGAAACTGACGTGAAGATCGACAAGACCGTCGCAGCGTCTGTCGCTTTGCATGCCCTGGTGATCGGCTGGGGCATGGTCTCGTTCTCGACCAGGGCCTTCGAGTCGATGCCGGAGGATTCCGTTCCGGTCGACATCATTTCCGCGGACCAGTTCGCCAAGGCCATGGCGGGAATGAAAACCGGCAAGAAGGAAAATCCCAAGCCGATGGTGGAGAAGGTCGCCGAGGCCAAGCCGCCGGTGGACGACGCTATCGGCAAGATCGACGACAAGAAGCCGCCGGTCGTCACCGAAGCGGCGCCGCCGCCGACGCCCAAGCCCGAGGAAAAGCCGGTCGAGAAAAAGCCCGATCCGCCGAAGCCCGTGGCTGAGAACAAGCCGAAGGAAGACCAGAAGCCTGCCGAGAAGAAGCCGGACGAGGCGAAGGTCGATCCGATCGCGGAAGCGTTGAAAAAGGAGGAGGCCAAGAAGCCTCCGAAGCCGAAGCAGGTCAAGGCCAAGCCGCCTCCGCCGGACAAGCATAAGGCCGAGCGCGTGTTCGACCAGTCGAAGATCGCAGCCTTGCTCGACAAGCGCGATCCATCGCGCGAATCCATCACCGGCGCGGCGTTGAATTCGCAGGCCGCGCTCGGCACGGCCAGGGGCAAGGCCGCCGACAATTCCGCGACCTGGGGCGCGATGTTCCGCCAGCAGGTGGAGCGATGCTGGAAGAAGCCTTATGGCGGCGTCGAAGCCCAGAAGGTCGAGGCGGTCTTCACCATCAAGCTGAAGCGCGACGGCACGCTGGAAGCCATGCCGGTGCCGTTGCCCGGCGGATCGAGCCCGTATTTCCGCGTTTATCAGGAGAGCGCGCAGCGCGCGATCATCGAGTGCCAGCCTTATAATCTGCCTGCGGCCTATTTCGACGAGTGGAAATTCTTCGAACCCGCATTCACTGAAAAATTTTCGTGACACGAAGAAACAATGGCATGACCCCGAAAAGTGGAAACCGGTTTTCGGAACAGGTCATGGCAAATCAAACGGCGGCGTCGCCAGAATGAAGTTTGGATAGCATGCGAGACTTGAATAACGAAGGTCCGGACGAGTTGCAGGCCAAGTTACATCGGATGATCGCGACGACCGATTTGAAGCTGACCCGCCGCCGGATGATGACAGGCGCGGCGACCGCCGGGTTGATGCTGGCGGTACCGGTCAGCAAGGCGCTGGCGCAGGCGCGTGTCACGGTCACCGAGGGCAACTTCCAGCCGATCCCGATTGCGATTCCCAATTTCGTGCCGGGCACGCAGAGCGACAGCGAGGTCGCAGCCGGAATCGCGCAGGTCATCACCAACAACCTGAAGCGCAGCGGACTGTTCGCGCCGATCGATCAGGCCGCATTCATCGAGCGCATTTCCAATATCGACGTGCCGCCGCAATTTCCAAGCTGGCGTCAGATCAACGCGCAGGCGCTGGTGACCGGCCGCGCCACCCGGCAGGGCGATGGCCGGCTCAAGGCCGAGTTCCGGCTGTGGGACGTTCCGCAGGCGCAGCAACTCACCGGACAGCAGTATTTCACGTCGCCGGAATCCTGGCGCCGTATCGCGCACATCATTTCGGACCAGATTTACGAGCGTCTCACCGGCGAGAAAGGGTACTTCGACAGCCGCGTAGTGTTCGTCGACGAGACCGGACCGAAGGATCGCCGCATCAAACGGCTTGCGATGATGGATCAGGACGGCGCGAACGTGCGCTATCTTACGCGCGGCGCGGACCTCGTGCTGACGCCGCGGTTCTCGCCATCCACGCAGGAAATCACCTACATGGAATTCGGCAAGGGTGATCCGCGCGTCTATCTGTTCAATGTCGAAACCGGACAGCGCGAGATCGTCGGCAACTTCCCCGGCATGTCGTTCTCGCCGCGGTTCTCGCCGGACGGCCAGCGCATCATCATGAGCCTGCAGCAGGGCGGCAACTCGAACCTGTTCGTGATGGACCTGCGTTCGAAATCGACCACGCGGCTCACCGATACCCCGGCCATCGATACGTCGCCGTCCTATGCGCCGGACGGCTCGCGAATTTCTTTCGAGTCCGATCGTGGCGGCAAGCCGCAGATCTATGTGATGGGCGCGGGCGGCGGTCCGGCGCAGCGCATTTCCTTCGGCGAGGGCAGCTATTCGACGCCGGTGTGGTCGCCGCGCGGCGACTATATCGCTTTCACCAAGCAGGGCGGTGGCCAGTT
>JAGVII010000266.1 GCA_020056155.1 Afipia sp. | reverse complement strand
CGCTTGTTGATGATGGGAAGTTCTCGGACGATAACGCCGGCGGACGAAGACTGCTGCTCCGGCGCGGCGCTCATTTTCCGGCGAGCACCCGGCTGGCGATCGTCACGTATTTGCGGCCGGCTTCCTGAGCGGCGGCGATCGCGTCGGGCAACGGCTTGTCGTCGCGCACCTTGGCGAGCTTGACCAGCATCGGCAGATTGATGCCGGCCAGCACTTCGACCTTCGGGCGGCTCATACAGGAGATCGCAAGGTTCGACGGCGTCCCGCCGAACATGTCGGTGAGAATCGCTACGCCGTCACCGCTGTCCACGCGCTTGACGGCTTCAATGATATCGCTGCGACACAGATCGGCATCGTCTTCGGCGCCAATCGTGATCGACTCGATTTGTTTTTGTGGACCCATCACGTGCTCAAGCGCGGCCTTGAACTCGTCGGCAAGACGCCCATGGGTCACCAGTACTAGACCAATCATTCAATACTCCTCGCGGGCGCTTTTGATGCACCGCACGAAAGGGCCACATGTTGACCATCCAGAGCCCCGGCGCAAGGGGGGATCTTGCCGCGTCCCCCTTAAAAAAGGTGTCCGCGCTGGCCGTCTTCAGTGGCGAGGGTCTGGGTTATATGGCGACCAAACCGCCGCCAGCAATCAGCCGAAGGTCGCGAGTTCGCTTTTGAAACCTTAAACTGTCGTAAGGAATGCCAGAACCAGCGGCAGGGGCGGATATCCCCGGCCGACCGGAATTCGCGGGATTTCCAGCTCCGAAACCCGCGTTTTCAGGGCTTGGGGCGGTGGCAGGCGCTCCGCATCGGCCGCATCGAGGTCGATCACCACCGCCACGGCCGCTTCGGCGGCGTGGCTGACGGTCCGGATCCCGAGTCCGCGGATCTCGATCATTCCGGCCAGTTCGGGCACGCCGTGCACGACGAGCCTGCCATTGGCGGCGGTCAGACGAACGCGGTCGTCGCCGATCAGGGTCGCGGCCGGGATCTGTCCCGCGCGCCCCGCCAGGATCAGATCGAACGCCAGCCGGGACTTTCCGGAGCCCGAGGGGCCGCGAATCAGGATGCCCCGGTCGCCGACCAGCACCGCCGAGGCATGAATGCTTGCGGGATCGCTCGCCATCAGATGGCAGGCAGCCGGACCGTGAAGCGCGCGCCGGCGATGCGGGCGTCGCCTTCGGCGTCGATCGGACCGGGGCGATTTTCCGCCCAGATGCGTCCGCCATGGGCCTCGACGATCTGCTTGGAGATCGACAGTCCGAGACCGGAATTCTGTCCGAAACCCTGGGCGGGGCGATCGGTGTAGAAGCGCTCGAAGATCTTCTCGAGCGCGCCGGGCCGGATGCCGGCGCCGTCATCGTCGATCACGATTTCGATTTCGGATTTCAGGCGGCGGCAGACGATGCGCACCTTTCCGCCCGGATGCGAGAACGACTGCGCATTGCTCAGGAGATTCGCGATTACCTGACCGAGCCGCGAGTCATGTCCCGGCACAGAGAACGTATCGTTCGCCCGGCCCTCGAAACGGGCCTCGACCGTGACGTCGGTGCCGTGCTGGGTTTCATTCGCGACCGAGACCAGCGTGTTGAGCAGGCGTCGCACATCCACCGGCTCGACGTCCTGCCGCTGCAACTCGGCGTCGAGGCGGCTGGCGTCGGAAATATCGGAGATCAGCCGGTCTAGCCTGCGCACGTCGTGCTCGATCACCGCCAGAAGCCGCGAGCGGCTGTCGTCGGACCGCGCCAGCGGCAGCGTCTCCACCGCCGAGCGCATCGACGTCAGCGGATTCTTCAGTTCATGCGCGACGTCGGCGGCGAAGCGCTCGATGCCTTCGATGCGGTTATAGAGTGCGCCGGTCATGTCGCGCAGCGCGCGCGACAGATGGCCGATTTCGTCGCCGCGCGACGAGAAGTCCGGAATTTCCACGCGGGTCTTGGTGCGGCGGCGGACCCGCTCGGCGCTGTCGGCAAGACGGCGCATCGGGCCGGCGATGGTGCTCGCGAGCAGCAGCGACAGCAGGATCATCACGCCGGCCGCGATGCCGAATACCTTGAGGATCGCGAGCCGCTCGGCGGTCACCATCTGGTCGATGTCGTCGCCCTGGGTCGAGAGCATCAGCGCGCCGTGGACCGCGCGGAAGCGCTGCACCGGCACCGACACCGACACGATCACTTCGCCGCGGTCGTTGATCCGCACCATGCTGGCCTTGCGGCCGTCCAGCGCCTGCTGCACTTCCTGATAGCCGTTGCCGTTCTCCGGTCCCAGTTCGCGATACGGCGGCAGGTCGCCACGATTGAGCCAGGTGCGGATCGCGATCATCGTCTTTTCGGCGAAGCCCGGCTTTTCGGCGTTGGGCGGCGCCAGCTCGAAGCGCATCACATCGCCGCGACCATAGAGATTGCGGCTGTCGAGGGTGAGCACGCCGTCGCGATCGTAAATCCGCGCGCGGGTCTTGGTCGGCGAGATCAGCCGCCGCAGCACCGGCGCCACGCGCTCGGGATTGATCGGGAAGTCGATGTTGCTGAGGATTTCGTCGCTTGGGCCGTAGGTCTCGCCGGGCTTCAGGTCCAGCAGCCGGT
>JAGVII010000859.1 GCA_020056155.1 Afipia sp. | reverse complement strand
AGTCGATCGGCTTCAGTCCGCGACTCGGCTTCCAGCTGCGTGAAGATTTGAACCTGCAGCTGCGCTATTCGATCTCGCAGCAGGAAATCACGCTGCCGTATTATTTGCAGAACTGTAATAATAACATCAACAACCCGAATCTTCCGTTCAATCCAACGCCAGCATATGTGACTGCAAACCCCGCCGATCCAAACGTTATCGCCGGTGGATTTAGTCCGGTTATCGGAGGCACGAACTGCTTCTCCGACGGCGAGGCCTCGGTTGCAGTGAAGGAGGGCCTGTCCAACGGGGCGGTCACTACCTCGTCGCTGGGTTACACGCTCCAGTACAACACGCTCGACAACAACAAGAGCCCGACCACCGGCATTCTGGCGGTCCTCAATCAGGACTACGCCGGCGTTGGCGGCGACGTCAGCTACCTGAAGACGGTCGGGGACATAAAGCTCTACACGCCGATCGTGTCCGACATCGTCGGCGTCCTGCGGTTGCAGGGTGGCGTGCTGACCGACACCGGCAAGGGTATCCGCATGCTGGATCACTTCCAGATGGGCCCGAACCTCGTGCGCGGCTTCGCGCCGGTCGGCATCGGTCCCCGCGACATCACCGTCGGCACTTATCAGGACGCCTTGGGCGGCACCAAGTACTGGGGTGCGTCGGCTGAGTTGCAGATGCCGTTCTGGTTCCTGCCGAAGGAAATCGGGTTGAAGGGCGCGGTCTACGCCGACGCAGGTTCGTTGTTCGATTATCAGGGGGCAACTTGCCGGGCAGCAACTCTCGAATGTTTGACGGTCGGTAGCGATGACGGCTTGATCCGGTCGTCGGTTGGTGTCGGCCTGATCTGGCAGTCGCCATTCGGACCGCTGCGCTTCGACTACGCGGTCCCGCTGACCAAGGGTCAGTACGACCGGACCCAGGAATTCCGGTTCGGCGGTGGCACGTCATTTTGAGCTCATAAAGAGCTCGTACTTCGACATAGCGGGTTCCAGCCGTCCGGTTGGAACCCGCTCAAGTATTTTGTTGCAGGCATTTTCCTTCTGCGGTCCGGAGTTCGCGTCGCGGGAAAGTGCATTTTCCTGACCGCGGCGGGTGGAATGACGCAGGGGACATTCTTTAAACGTCCTTCACCGGTAACGCTGGCAGATCTTGCTGCGTTGACCGGTGCGCAGCTCGCCGACCCGTCAAACGCCGGCAAGACCATCGCCGGAGCTGCATCGCTGGACCGCGCGGGGCCCGCTCATCTGACTTTTTGCGAAAGCAGGAAATACGCGTCTCAGCTCGAACAGACGCATGCAGGCGCCTGTCTGGTGAATGAGCGCATGGAGGGCAGCGTGCCCCCCCATGTCGCCGTGCTGCGCGTGGCGGAGCCGTACCGTGCCTTTGTCGCGGCCATGCGGTCGCTTTATCCCGATACCCTGCGTCCGGCCTCGTGGTTCGACAACCGCGGCGTCGCGGCCGGTGCGGTGGTGCATCCGTCTGCGTATCTCGAGGACGATGTTGTGGTCGATCCGCTTGCCGTGATCGGGCCGGAGGTCGAAATCGGGTCCGGAACCGTGATTGGATCTGGAGCGGTGATCGGGGCGGGCGTCCGGATCGGCCGGGACTGCAATATCGGCGCGAATGCGTCGGTGCTTTGTGCCTTCATCGGCAACGAGGTGATCATCCATCCGGGTTGCCGCATCGGCCAGGACGGGTTCGGGTACCTGATGGGCGCGCGGGGGCATCAGAAGGTGCCGCAGGCGGGCCGGGTCATCATCCAGAACGGGGTCGAGATCGGCGCCGGGACAACCGTGGACCGCGGCGCCCTGAACGACACGGTGATCGGCGAGGGCAGCAAGATCGACAACCTGGTCCAGATCGGCCACAACGTGACCATCGGGCGAAACTGCATTGTCGTCAGCCAGAGCGGAATCGCGGGCAGTTCGACGCTCGGTGACGGGGTGATCCTCGGGGCGCGGATCGGGGTAAGCGATCATGCCACCATCGGCGATGGGGCGCAGATCGCGGCACGCAGCAGCGTCGTCGGCGACGTGCCGCCGGGCGCGCGCTGGGGCGGCTCGCCGGCCAAGCCGATCAAGCAGTTCTTTCGCGAACTGTTTGAGGTGGAGCGCCTCGGCCGGGAAGGCAGTGCGAAATCGAAATCGAAGCCGTCCGGTTCGGGCGACGAGGAACAGAGATAATGGACGAGAAGGCGCCAATCACCATCGAGGCCGTGGATATCGGGCAGATCCTGAAAACACTGCCGCATCGCTATCCCATGCTGCTGATCGATCGGGTGATCGACATCCGCAAGGACTTCAGTGGCATCGGCATCAAGAACGTATCGGCCAACGAACCGCAGTTCCTGGGACATTTCCCCGGCCGCCCGATCTATCCTGGCGTCCTGATGATCGAGGGCATGGCGCAGACCGCCGGCGTGATCGGCATGCTGTCGACCGAGACCGACCGGCCGACGGCGGTGTATTTTCTGACCATCGACAAATGCAAGTTTCGCAAGCCGACCGGGCCGGGCGACATCATCCATTACCATATGAAGCTGGTCACGCGGCGGCGGGACATGTGGTGGTTTCACGGCGATGCCAAGGTCAACGGCGAAATCGTCGCGCAGGCCGATGTCGGTGCGATGCTGGCCGACTGACGTGCCTTGTCATCATGCGTAACAATTCATGACCGTGATCGCGCCATCTTTCATCCGGGATGGCGGACCGGGTTCGTTATAAAAGTGTCGTATCGTCTGCGCGGTCCGGTTTTCGGCTGAGCGAAAGGTATGCTGACAAGAGGGGGCTGATGAGCAAGATCGATCCAACGGCGCGAATTGAGGACGGAGCCGTGATCGGCGACGGTGTCTCGATCGGGCCTTACTGCATCGTGGGATCGAACGTAACGATCGGCCCGGACTGCAAGCTGCATGCTCACGTCAATATCGGCGGACACACCACGCTCGGCGCCGGATGCACGGTGTTTCCGTTCGCGTCGCTCGGAATGGCGCCGCAGGATCTCGGCTATCGCGACGATCCGACGACGCTCGACATCGGCGAAGGCTGCATCATCCGCGAAAGCGTCACCATGAATGTCGGCACCGTCAAGGGCGGCGGCAAGACGCGCGTCGGCAAACGCGGTTTCTTCATGGCGTATTCTCATATCGGCCACGACTGCCTCGTCGGGGACAATGTGATCTTCGCCAACAGCGCCACGCTGGGCGGCCATTGCGAAATCGGCGATTTCGTTTATTTCGGCGGCCTGTCGGCAGCCCATCAGTTCGTCCGGGTCGGGCATCAGGCCATGATCGGTGGCGTGTCCGGTCTGCGCCACGATGTCATCCCATACGGACTTGCCAGCGGCCAGTTTGCGCATCTCGAAGGATTGAACGTTGTCGGCATGCGGCGTCGTGGTTTTACTGCCGCGCGGCTCAAGGTGGTGCGGGATTTCTATCAGCATCTGTTTCACGGGGGCGGTATTTTTGCGGAACGGCTTGAAGCGCTGCGGCCTATGGCGAGCGCTGATACCGCCATCTCCGAAATGCTGACCTTCATCGACGCCGGCACCAAGCGCCCGCTCTGCATGGCGCACAACAATCCCAATAAACCCTCCGAGCGCGCGCACCTCGAACACCGATGATGACACCCCCCGCATTGTCCT
>JAGVII010000387.1 GCA_020056155.1 Afipia sp. | reverse complement strand
GCGCCGGTGGTGGTGATATCGACGATCAGTTCGGCTGTTCCCGCCGCAGGGGCGCCCTCGGTCGCTCCGGCGCTTTCGACGATGCGGTAGTCGACAACGCCCTGTGCGGTGAAGAAACTGCGGGTCAGGTTGATGTACTTGGTGGCCACCCGCATGCGGTGATTGTGCCGTGCGCGGAACGAGGTCGCGACATCGTCGAGATCCGCCATGGTCCGGACATCGATCCACGCCTGCGGCACGGCGACCACGACGTTGGCGCTGCTGAAGCCGAGGCTTTCAATCAGCATCACTCGCTTGTCGGCGTCGTGAATGCTCTCGCGGATCAGGTCCTCGCCGGTGATGCCGAGGTGCACCGCGCCGCGCGCGAGCTGTGCGGCGATCTCGCTGGCCGAGAGATAGGCGATCTCGACATTGTCGAGGCAGGGCATGGTGCCGCGATACTCGCGGGAGCCGCGAGGCTTGGCAAGCGTGAGGTTGGCCTGCGCGAAGAAGGCCTCGGCGTTTTCCTGCAGGCGTCCCTTGGACGGAACGGCGACGACGAACGGCGTGCTCATGCGGCGCTCCCTTGCGAAAGCGCTTCGATCCAGATCGAGAAGCCGACGGCTGGAATAGGTTCGCGCGCGCCGAGCCGCGTCAGCAGCCCGTCGTAGCGTCCGCCGCCGACCAGCGGCTCCGAGCCGTTGCCCCTGGCGTGCAGTTCGAATTCGAAGCCAGTGTAGTAATCGAGGCCACGGCCGAACGCCGTGGAAAAGCGGATCGTCCTGGTATCGATGCCGTGCGCAGCCATGAATCCGGTGCGGCTTTCGAACTGGTCGATGGCGGCGTTGAGGTCGAGCTTCGCGTCGGAGGCCAGCGTACGCAATTGCGCTGCCGCGTCATCCGGTTCGCCGGCGATGCCGAGGAAACGCTCGATCAGTTGCAGCGCGTCGCGCGGCAGGGCGCCGCCTTTCAGCGTCGATTGCTCGAGAAATCGGTCGGCGATTTCCGACACCGTGCGGCCGCCGACATTGCTGGTGCCCGCAATCGACATCAGGTCGGTGACCAGCGCCAGCGCCGCCTTGCGATCCGAGCCTGCGAGCGCGGCCAGCACACCTTCATATTCATTGCGGGTCTTGCCGGTCTCCAGCGTCAGGCGTTGCAGATCCTGCGCGAGTGAAATCTTGCGGTTGAAATCCTTGATCAGCCTGCGCTTCCAGACCGGATAAAGATCGAGCGCATCGATCAGCGCGGCGAACAGCGCCACGTCGCCGGTGCGAATATCGACGCTCGCGACGCCGTAAGCGGCCGCGGCCTCGACGCCGAGCGCCAGCATCTCCGCGTCGGCCGCCGCGCGATCCTGCCGGCCGAAGGATTCCACACCGGCCTGATTGAATTCGCTCGCGGCGTTGCCGCGAAAGCGAAACACCGGTCCGAGATAACAGAATCCCGCGGGCGCGCCTGCGTGCTTGGACGCGAGGTACTCGCGTGCCACGGGGATGGTGAGATCCGGCCGCAGGCATAGTTCTTCGCCGGTGGCGTCGGTGGTCAGATAGAGGCTCTTGCGAATATCTTCGCCGGACAGATCGAGAAACGGTTCCGCCGGTTGCAGGATCGGCGGCCGCGCTTGGGCATAGCCAGCCCGCGCAAATGTCTGCAGCAAGGCCTCCGCCTGTGCGGCGGACCCGGTCGCGGTTGCGGCACTGGTCTGGCTCATTCTTCGGTGTCCAATAGGGTGTAAAGGCTTGAATCGGCAGTCCCTTAACACGGGATGCCCAAGGTTTCGACGACGATCCGGAAAAGGGCTTAATAAGACGCCGCGCGGAATGCAACCTCAGCGTGTATCTGGTTTGCCCCAATCGCCGAGCGCGGTCTGTACTACGGCCAACGCTGCGACCGCAGCTGTGTCGGCGCGCAGGATTCGCGGCCCGAGCGCCAGCCGCGCGACATGCGGTTGCTTCAGCAGCAATGCGCGTTCCTCCTCGGCAAACCCGCCTTCGGGACCGATCAGCACGTCGGCGCCCGTTGTGCCGTCCGCGCCGGTGAAGGCGGCCATGGGATCGGCGATCGGGGCGTCTTCGTCGCAGAACACCAGCAGGCGCTCGCCATCGCGCTGGCTGAGATAGCGCTCCAGCGGTTCGGGATCCCGGACTTCGGCAAGGCTGAGAATGCCGCATTGCTCGGCGGCCTCGATGACGTTGGCGCGCATCCGCTCGACATTGACGCGGCTCGCCTGCGTGAACCGGGTGGTCACCGGCCGTAGCGCCGAAACCCCCATTTCAACGGCTTTTTGCACCATGTAATCAAGCCGCGCATGTTTCAGCGGCGCGAACACGTAATGCAGATTGGGAAGCCGATCCTGGGTGCGGGTCTGGCTGACGATCTCCGCGCGATCCGGCCGTTTGCGGCCTGCGAGATTGGCCTGCCATTCACCGTCGCGGCCGTTGAACACCAGTACGGTATCACCGGCGGCAAGCCGCAGCACGTTGCCGAGGTAATTGGACTGGTCGCGATCGAGCGCGATACCGGCTTCGGCGGCGAGCGGCGCATCGACGAAAAGCCGGGGACTGCGAAAATCGAGTTTAGGCATCGAGACCAATCCGTTCATTTTCCGATTTCTAGCCCAAATGATTGCGGATTCGCAGCTAATTGGTCGGCAACTGCCGCGCTGCTGCCGGATTCATCGGGTTGTTAAGCGGCGGCGAGAATCGTAAAAGTCACCCAAGTCACCCAAGGGACACTGGAACCCGCCGGAGGAGCACCCCGTGACCGCTTATCGTTTTATCGCGACGCTGGCCGCCGCAGCGTTCGTCATGCACGTTGCGGATGTTCACGCGCAAGGCGCGTTTCCGGCGCCGCTGCCGGGGCAGGCCGCGCCGCCGCCTGCCAGCAATTCGTCTCCGTTCCCGCCGGTGAACAATGCGTCTCCGTTTCCACCCGTGAACGGTGCAACCGCCGCGCCGGTGAGGCAGCAGCCGTCATCCAACGCTTTCTCGACCGGCGCACCGCCGGTTGGCGGCGGCGGATTCGGCGCGCCACAGAAGCAGGCTGGTCCGCCTCCGGGCTCCGAGGAGTGCCAAAAGGGCTTTATGCCGCTGCGCGCGGATGCCGAAGCCAAGGCCAAGCTGATTCAGGCGGCCGGCAAGCGCAAGGCGCCGCCGCAGGAGGCCTGCAAGCTGATCGGTAATTTCGCGCAGGCCGAAGTGAAGATGATCAAGTTCGTCGAAGCCAACGCGCAAAAGTGCGGCATCCCTGCTCAGGTCGGCGATCAGATGAAAAAAGGCCACGCCAATACCTCCCAATTGCAGCAGAGGGTGTGCGCAGCCGCGTCGCAGGCTCAGGCCGCACCGGCAGGCCCCAGCCTGAGCGAAGCGCTCGGGTCAGCATCGCTGCCCGAAGCCAAGCCGTTGAAACGGGGCGGCAGCACATTCGACACACTGAATGGCAACGTCCTGACCCGCTGACTGGCCCCGTGAAAAGGTTGCGATGAGCAACGCTGCAGCTCCCGTCGCCGACTCGACCGCTAACTGGGTCGATACCCACGCGCCATTGTGGGTGCGGCCCTATTTGCGGCTGTCGCGGTTCGATCGCCCGATCGGTTGGTGGCTGCTGCTGCTGCCGTGCTGGTGGTCGGCAGCGCTTGCGGCGGGCATTGCCCAAGATGTTGGCAACCTGCCGCCGGTTATCGTGCTGTTCTTTATCGGCGCCGTGGTGATGCGTGGCGCGGGATGCACCTGGAACGACATCACCGATCGCAATCTCGATGCGCAGGTTGAGCGCACCCGGTCGCGGCCGATTCCGGCGGGGCAGGTGACGGTCACGCAGGCGGCAATGTTTCTCGTCCTGCAGGCGCTGATTGGCCTTGTGGTGCTATTGCAGTTCAACCGCTTTGCGATTCTTACCGGCATCTGTTCGCTGGTGGTGGTCGCGGTCTATCCCTTCATGAAGCGCATCACCTACTGGCCGCAGGTAACACTCGGTCTCGCGTTCTCGTGGGGCGCGCTGATGGGATTTGCGGTGATCCTCGAACGGATCGATGCCACCGCGTTGGCGCTGTATGCCGGATCGATTTCGTGGGTGATCGCCTACGACACGATCTACGCCCATCAGGACACTGAGGACGACATCCTCGTCGGCATCAAATCGACCGCGTTGCTGTTCGGCGAACGGACGCAGATGGCGCTGACGATTTTCTACAGTCTCGCTGTGGTGCTGGTCGGCGTTGCGCTGTGGCGCGGCGGATCGCAATGGCTGGCATGGATCGGGCTTGCGGCGTTCGCTGCGCATCTGGTGTGGCAGGTGCGGACGATCCGGATCGACAATCCGGCGCTGTGTCTGCGGCTGTTCAAGTCGAACCGCGACGCGGGATTGCTGCTGTTCGCCGGCCTGCTGGCCGACGCCGTGCTGCGCAGTTATTTTTAGTTGCGCGCGATGATCTCGCGTTCGCCGCGGTGAATCGATCGCTCCGGCGCCGCGCGGCCGGCCTTGCGGCGCACCAGAAACTTCGGGCGGCGATCCTTGATGATGTTTCGGCGGCGGCGGCGCGGGGCCGGTTCGCGCGCCGCGTCATTTTCATCCTCGATCTGCGGCAAGGCGAACAGGTCGCCCCACATCTGCCAGGCCAGATCGAGTTGCAGTTCATCGGCGGTGACCAGCAGCGGCACCGACAGCGACGGATCGCTGTGAACCAGCACCAGCGCGCGCCCGTCGTTCGTTTCGCGGCAGGCAATGCCGAGAAAATCGCGCACGCGAACATTGATCGCCATGCGGATGCCGCCGACGGCACGGCGCACGGTGACGCGCTCGCGATTGATTTCGATGTGCCTGACGCCGCCATCGGCGCGGCCATCGCGCGCTTCAAAGCTGACAGGCAGGGAATGGGGGTCGAGCTGCAACATGCAGCTCGACCCGGCGGGTT
>JAGVII010000740.1 GCA_020056155.1 Afipia sp. | reverse complement strand
TCATCGACATACACATGGCAGGTCGCGCAGGCGCACGCGCCGCCGCACTCAGCCTCGATTCCGGGAATGGCGTTGCGGATCGCCGCTTCCATCACGGTCGCGCCGGCCTCCACGTCCACGGAACGGGTTGTGCCTGTGTGATCGGTGAAGTTGATTTTGACCATGATTGTCGTGCTGCCCGGATAATTCAGATTGAGCAGTCGTATAACGGGTCAATCCACGGGATGCTAGTGATCCGGTTCCGGCATTCGAATCATATGCCTGGCGGGCACGGCCCGATCAGGACCGGTTCAGCATCCGTCCGATCGTGGCCTGAGCCTCTTCGACAGCGTGCTGAAGCAGCACAATCGCACCTGCGACGTCGCCGCTGTTCTTCATGGCCGCTTCGACACCGAGAGCGGCTTCGGCGACCCGGAAAGCGCCGATGGCGCGTGCGGACCCCTTCAGCGTATGCGCCAGGGCAGCGGCATCGGACGGGATGGCCTTGAGCCGGGTGACGAGTTCTCCGCTCTGGGCCGAGAAAAGCGCGAGAACCTCGGCCTCAAGCGCGGCCTCGCCGAGCGTCATGCGCCCAAGATGCTGGACATCGATGGCGGAGTCTTCCGGAACGAGCGGTGGCGACGGCATCCAGTTCAACCGCTCCAAATTGAGTGACATGATCCATCCGGGATTGCTGACGGCGCCGGATCGACCGGCCCAAAACACCCTCAGGCAATCACACCAATGGTTAACGAAACGTATCAGCTATTTGCCACCATTTAGCCTTGTTTTTGCCGCCTCGCCGCCTAGAAATACCAATGTGCTTTTGAAAACTGTTGATTTCTGAAAGCGTTAACCCTCGCGCCGTTAACGATGATTAAAAATCTATTAACTCCTGCCATTTCATTCGACCGACCGAGCCAATAGGATGTTTGTGGAAGTGCGGGACAACCGGCGGGTCAAATCGGCGACGTAACTTTCGTTTCGGCCGACGGTATCGGGGAACATTCGAAGGCGCGCGGTTCAGCCGTGTCGCCACTGCGGATGCGTAAAATTAAAGGCGTGCGGGACACATGGCAAAAAATCCGAAGGTCAAGGATCCAACCGAAGTCGCTCTGTCGGCGATCCAGGAAGCTCTGAACATCGGCGACCTGCCCGAATCCGACAGCAGCCGGGACAGCCACGTACGCAACGAACCTACGCTCGGCGCCGCCAGCCGCGGTTCTGATAACCGCGGTTCGGACCTGCGCCAGCCGATCGACGATCTCGGCGCACCCGGCTTCGACCGCCTTCCCGCGAACGACGACCGCGAAACCATCGGCACCATTCTCCAGGCGATCCAGAAGGGCCGCCCGCGCCGCAACGCCTATACCGTCGCCACGCTGTTCTCCGGCCTGTGGATCGCAGGCGTCGGATTCCTCGCCTTCGCTTTCATGCCCGCGCTCGAATCGATCGCCGGTCTCGGCAGCGCCGGCGCGCTGGCCATGACCGGCCTCATCGCCGTTCTGGTCGCACCCCTGCTGCTGTTCTACTTCCTCGCCAGCATGGCGTGGCGCAGCCAGGAAATGAGCATGATCGCGCAGTCCATGGCGCAGATGGCCGTTCGTTTCTCCGAACCCGAACATGTCGCCAACGGCTCGATCGTGACCGTGGGTCAGGCGATCCGCCGCGAAGTCGCCGCGATGGGCGACGGCGTCGAGCGCGCGATCGCGCGTGCCGGCGAACTCGAGGCCCTCGTTGCCAATGAAGTGTCGTCGCTCGAGCGCGCCTACAGCGACAATGAAGTGCGCATCCGCGCCCTGCTCCAGGACATCGCCGTTCAGCGCGACAATCTCGTCGGCCAGGCCGAACAGGTCCGTAACGCCATTTCCGGCGTGCAGATCGACCTGCGTCAGGACATCGCCCTGATCAGCGACGCCATCGCATCGCGCGTCGATGAAGTAGCCAGCAGCATCACCGGCGCGCTCGAGGAGCGCAGCGAACACATCACCCGCGCGCTCTCCAGCGCCGGCGACAACATGATCATCGCGCTCGGCGAGCGCGGCGGCGACCTGCTCGACCGCCTCGAGGAAGCCAGCACCCAGACCGCCGCCAGCGTGCTCGACGCCAGCGAGAAGCTGACCGCCAGCCTCAATTTCAAGACCGGCCACGTCCACGAGGAATTCGCGGACCTCGCCGACCGCGTTCACGACTCGCTGAACGAGCGCCTCGACAAGATGACCGGCGAATTCGAGCAGCGCTCGAGCGGAATCGTCGATGGCATCGCCGCGCGGTCGGAAGATATCGTGCGAAGCGTGGTGGACCGCACCGAACGCATTTTCGACTCGATGAAGAACTCGAGCGAATCCCTGCTGTCGGAACTCGACGTGCGTGGCGCCACCCTCTCCGAGCAGATCGACGAAGCCGGCAACCGGCTGGCCGATCGCGTGCTGAGCAGCGGCGACAAGGCCGGCGAGGCTCTCGACGTCACCATCAGCACGCTGGTGGCGAAGGTCATGAGCCAGACCGAAAGCGCCCACGAGACGCTGAGCAACCAGATCGGCCTGTTCGAGGGCCTTGTGAAGGAACAGGGCAACGAACTGGCGGAACGGTTCGCGCGCGACAGCGGCACGCTGGGCGCCCTCATCACCCGCCACATCGCCGAATTCGACCGCACCGTGAAGACCTATGGCGGCGAGATCGTCGAGCGCATGGGCGAGCACACCCAGGGCCTGTCCGACAGCCTCAAGACCTATGTCGACACCTTCGACAGCCGCGTCACCACCCATGGCGACCAGCTTCACGCCAGGCTCGACCAGACCCTCGGCGGCTTCAAGGCGGCGGTTGAAACCCGCATCGACAATCTCGACAGTTCGCTGCTCGGCAAGGTCACTGCGCTCGACGAAACCGTCGCCAGCCGCACCAAGGCCCTCGAGGAAGCGTTCGATGCCCGCGCCGCCGCCTTCGGCGATACGGTCAGCGGCCGTGCCGCGTCCTTCACCTCGGTCATGGATTCACGCACCAGCGCCTTCACCGACGCGATCGACAACCGCGCGGTTGCGTTCACCGAGAAGCTCGACACCCACACCGACGCGCTCGGCAGGATCTTTGACAGCCGCGCCGCAGCCTTCACCGAGACGGTGGCAAACCAGACCGCGGAGATCGCAAGGACATTCGACACCCGCACCGCCGAATTCACCGAAGCGGTCGGCAACCAGACCGCGGCGTTCAAGGAAACGATCGACTACCGCACCACCGCCTTCACCGACACCATCGACGGCCGCACCACCGCGTTCGCCGATCTCATCGATGCGCGCACCGCCGCCATCACCTCGCGGATCAACACGGGAGCGGAAGCCTTCACCACCGTGGTCGATGCCCGTACCGCCGCGATCACCGAGGCGCTCGATACCCGCACGGCGGCCTTTGCCGACATCGTCGATGCGCGCACCAACGCGGTTTCCGAGGCATTCGATACCCGCACCGCCGCCTTCGCCGACATCGTCGAGGCGCGAACCAACGCGCTCTCCGACGCCTTCGATAC
>JAGVII010000090.1 GCA_020056155.1 Afipia sp. | reverse complement strand
GTGAAGATCTTCTATCGCGACGCGTTCGCCAAGCATGGCGAGTTGTTCAGTGAACTGGGCGTGAACGTCAACAACGGCATGGTTGATCTATACAACAAGATCGCCAGTCTGCCGCAGAGCAAGCAGGATGAGATCAAGAATGACCTGCACGCCTGCCACGAGTTCCGGCCTGAACTGGCGATGGTCGATTCGGCCAAGGGCATCACAAACTTTCATTCGCCCAACGACGTGATCGTGGATGCGTCCATGCCCGCCATGATCCGCAATGGCGGCAAGATGTGGGGCGCCGATGGTCGCCTGAAGGACGTGAAGGCGGTGATGCCGGAAAGCACCTTCGCCCGCATCTATCAGGAGATGATAAATTTCTGTAAATGGCATGGTGCGTTCGACCCCAGTACCATGGGTACTGTGCCCAACGTCGGCCTGATGGCGCAGCAGGCCGAGGAATACGGCTCGCACGACAAGACCTTCGAGATATCCGAGGACGGCGTGGCGAATATCACCGACCTCGCCACCGGAGAGGTGCTTCTGAGCCAGAACGTGGAGCAGGGCGACATCTGGCGCATGTGCCAGGTCAAGGATGCCGCCATTCGCGATTGGGTTAAGCTGGCCGTTACCCGCGCCCGCAACTCCGGCATGCCGGTCCTGTTCTGGCTCGACCCGTATCGTCCTCACGAAGCGCAGCTCATCACCAAGGTGAAGGCGTACCTGCGCGAGCACGACACCACCGGCCTGGACATCCAGATCATGAGTCAGGTGCGCGCGATGCGCTATACGCTGGAGCGCGTGACCCGCGGTCTGGATACCATCAGCGCCACCGGCAACATTCTGCGCGACTACCTGACCGACCTGTTCCCTATCATGGAGCTCGGCACCTCGGCCAAGATGCTGTCGATCGTGCCGTTGATGGCCGGGGGCGGCATGTATGAAACCGGAGCAGGCGGCTCGGCGCCCAAGCATGTGCAGCAGCTGGTGGAAGAGAATCACCTGCGTTGGGATTCGCTGGGGGAGTTTCTGGCCTTGGCGGTCTCGCTGGAAGATCTCGGCCTGAAGACCGGCAATCCGAAAGCCAAGTTGCTGGCCAAGACGCTGGACGCGGCCACTGGCAAGCTGCTGGACAACAGGAAGTCGCCCTCGCCACGCACCGGCGAATTGGACAACCGGGGCAGCCAGTTCTATCTGGCGATGTACTGGGCGCAGGAACTCGCCGCGCAGACCGAGGACACCGCCCTGCAAGCTCAGTTCAAGGCCTTGGCCGAGACGCTCACGCGCAACGAAGAGAAGATTGTTGCCGAGTTCGCGGCTGTGCAGGGCGGGCCGGCTGACATTGGCGGATACTACTTGCCAGATTCGCAAAAATGCGAAGCCGTTATGCGCCCCGGTTCGATGTTCAATGCCGCGCTGGCGCAAATGGGAGGCCTGTAGAGGGAGCGACGGCGAATGCAGCCTCGGCTGTAACAGACACTGCTTCAGCCGATGCGGCGAGGGAGACCCCTGATGCAATGGACCCGGTGTGATGGCCCGGCCGGCGAGTGGCGGCTGCAATATTGATTGTGTCCTGGATGCCGGTGCCTCGGTGCCGGAGGCGACGCTGCTCCAGCGCTGCAGCGATCAGCTTGCGCGCTACAAGGGTTTCGCGCGAAGTCAGTTTCACAGAAGCACTGCCGCGCAACGCGACCGGAAAGATCGATCGCCGCCGGCTTCGCGATCTCGGCCGCGATCCACATTAAGGACGGATGGATGAATACGCACGAATTCACGTCGCTGATCGAGGAAATGACGCTGGCAGCGGAAGCCGCCGACGGCGAGCGCTTCGCCCGTTGTTTCACCGAGGACGCGATCTATTACGACTACATCTACGGCGCGCATCATGGCCGCAAGGATATCGCGCACATGCTGGAGGATCTGTTCCGCCGCGATGCCGGCGACGATTATCGCTGGGAGATGTTCGATCCGGTGTTCGATGGCCGCATGGGCTATGCGTGGTCGCTGTCGAGCTTCACGTCGCTGGTGCCGCAGTTCAAGGGCAACTTCGTCGTGATCGACGGCATGAGTCGCTTCATCATTCGCGAGGGTCTGATTTCGGAGTATCGCGAATCCGTCAACGGCGGCGTGGCGATGCAGCAGCTCGGCGTTGAGCCGGCACGCATGGCGAAGGTCTTCGTCCGCTGGACCGGCTGGCTGAAAGAGCGCGCCGAAACCGTCACCTACCTTTCGAAGCAACCGAACTGGCGGAAGCGTCCACCGCAATCCTGAGCGAAGCCTTGTGCATGACCTATCAGCACATCCTGTATGACGTTGAATCGCGCATTGCGACCATCACGCTGAACCGGCCCGATCGCATGAACGCGTGGACGCCGACCGTCGCAGCGCGCGATGAGATCCTGTCGTTTTTCAAGCAGCGGCCGCTACGCCGCCGTTGGCTAACCGTGGCTGGACTACGCAGAAGCGCGGCTGCATGATCCGACCTGCCGAACTGCAGGGAACGTCATGCCTCATCTTGTCTGTCACTACTCCGCATCACCCGACATGCCTCCGATGCGGGATGTCATGCTGGCGCTTCACCGCGCCGCTGCGTCCACCGGTGTGGTCCTGGCCGAGGATCTCAAGATTCGGGCACAGCCGTTCGCCGACTATCTGGTCGCAGGCGAGCAGCGATCGTTCTTTCATCTGTCGCTTTATCTTCTGGCGGGACGGTCGCCGGAGCAGAAGGAGCATCTCAGCACCGAACTGAGAAAAGTCCTCACGGGTCTGCTGACCAGCATCTACAGCATCAGTGTCGATATTCGCGATATGGATCCGCAGGCCTACAAGAAGCGATTGCTTGCCGGCTAGACCAGCAGCGGCTTCGCCGAGATGGCTATATCCTTCAGCAGCGGCAGGAAGCGATCGATCATCTCTCCGGTCGTAATGCGATCCACATGCGCGCCGATGTTCGCCGCCGCCACGACCGCGCCATCATAACGATGGATAGGGACCGAGATCGAGCGGAAGCCGGGCTCCGCTTCCCGATCCACCAGCGAGTAACCCTTGTTGCGGTCGCTGATGATGGTAGCGATCACAACGGATTTGTCCGTCACCGTCTCAGGCGTCTGGGCAGTGAGCGTCATCGCTTCGATGGCGGATGTCAGTTCTTCATTGGAGAGGCGGCCGAGCAGGACGCGGCCGACCGACGTGCAGTAGGCAGGCAGCCTGTAACCAATGTCGATGCCCGCGGAGAAAACCCGCGCCGGGCTGGCGCGAGCGACGAAGACGGCTTCCTGCCCATCGAGAATCGCAAGCGAGCAGACTTCCTTTGCCTTGGTCGAAATCTCGTCC
>JAGVII010000075.1 GCA_020056155.1 Afipia sp. | reverse complement strand
TGAGCGTAAGCGCGCGCGGTGTCGCGGATCATGCGCTCGTCCTCGGTCAACTGATCGTCAAGCAGGAACGGATCGTCCCACTGGAATGTCGCCTTGGCTGGCTTGTCCTTGGTCTGCGGGCGGGCACTCATGATAAAATCCTTTCAGCTTCCGTCTGCTGTTGAGAAATCACGATAAATCGTCGGCGTCAGGTTGCAAAGGGCAAAACCAGTTCCCGCGCGCGACCTCGTCGTGACGATTAGCCTTCGAACGGCTCGTTGGCGACGATTTCGATGCCAAATCCCGAGAGGCCCTTGTAATCGTGCGTCGATGACGTGAGATGCCGGATCGATGTCACGCCGAGATCGCGCAGGATTTGCGCGCCGACGCCGACTTCGCGCCATTGCCGATGGCGATCCGCTTCCGCCGAGTGATCTTCCGGAATCGGCGCCACAGGCACGCCGGCTGCGCCATCTCGGAGATAGACCAGCACACCACTGCCGTTCTTTTTGAAATGCTCGAGCGCGGCGAGAACGCGGCCCGATCCAAAGAAGATATCCTTGACGATGTTCGGCTTGTGGAAACGCGCCAGCACGTTCTGGCCGTTGCCGACGCCCTTGTAGACGAACGCGACGTGATAAATCGTATCGAACGGCGAGCGATAGGCATAGCCGTCGAGTTGGCCGATCGGGCTATCGACGGTGAAGGTCGAGACCCGCTCGATCAGCTTCTCGCGCGCCTGCCGGTACGAAATCATGTCAGCGATGGTGACATGCTTGAGGTTGTGCTGGGCCGCGAACTTCACGACCTGCTCACCCTTCATCACGGTACCGTCGTCGTTCATCAGTTCGCTGATGACGCCGACCGGCGGCAGGTCGCACAGCTTGCAGAGATCGACCGCGGCTTCGGTATGGCCCGATCGCAGAAGAACGCCGCCATCGCGCGCAATCAGCGGGAAGATATGACCGGGACGCGCGAAGTCGCTGGCGCCGGCATTGGGATTGGCCAGCGCGCGGCAGCAGACGGTGCGCTCCTCGGCCGAAATGCCGGTGGTCATGCCGGGCTTGTAATCGATGGACACCGTGAAGGCGGTCGTGTGATTGGAGTCGTTATGGGCGACCATCGGATCGAGCCGCAGACGGCGGGCGTTGTCCGCGGTGATCGGGGCGCAGACGATGCCTGAGGTGTGGCGGATGATGAAGGCCATCTTCTCCGCCGTGCAAAGCGTGGCGGCGACGATCAGATCGCCTTCGCCTTCGCGGTCGTCGTCGTCGGTGACCACGACGATTTCGCCCGCGGCGAACGCCTTCAGAACTTCGGGGATAGGATGGGCCATAACGTGCTCGCTCTCAAAAGGGTGCTGATCGTATGGCGCAGGGCGCGGGCGCACGCAACTGTCCCGTCCACATGGCCGTTATCTGCCGGCGTTTGACTGTATGAAACGAAAGATATGCCCCTGCCAAATCGGAGCAAGGGTCCGCAGTGCGCGCCGGAAGGCGGATTTCGCAGTTTTAAACGGGAGGCTTTCGCATGGCGAAACGTGCCCGAACCGAGCGGCCACAGGCGTCAGGGCAGGACTTCGCGGCGTTCAGCCAGAAGGCTGTCCATCTCGGCGCGCTTTTCATTCAACAAGCCCTGATCGGCGGCGTCGATGACTTTGTAAAGTTCCTCGGCATCCGTGATGCGGGTCACCGTCACGTAATCCGCGCCGGCGGCGTAGATATCCTTCACATCGGACAGCAGGTCCGCCGTCGAGATAATCTTCGCGTTCGGGTTCATCGAACGAACGTGGCGGACCAGCTTTTCGTTGTTCGCGCCCTTCAGCAGCGAATCCGGCACGCTGAGAATGATGATCTCGGCGTTGCCGACGCCGGCATGCAGCAAGGTATCGATGTTGCTGATGTCGCCATAGATGACATGAATGCCGCGCGCGGTCAGCGTGCGAAACACGTTCGGATTGAAATCGACCACGCTGATCTGATCCAGCAGGGATTTGTTCTGCCGTTCGATCTCGCTGACGAGTGCGCTCGCCGCGCGAAAGAAACCGAGGATCACGATCCGGCGGGCGGCGCCGTGACCGCCCTCATGCTCGGTATCGCCGGCCTGCGTCTGATCGAGATCGCGAAATCCGATCCGCTTCATAGCCGCGATGGCCCATCGGGTGATCGGGTCGCTGCGCATGATCACAAAGGTCGACAGAACCGCGAGGATCACGAACGCGAACGACGCCGCACTGGATGTTTCGGGCGTGATGTGCCCGGCGATGATCCCGGTCTGAATCACGACCAGCGAGAATTCGCTGATCTGCGAAAGGTTCAACGCCGGCAACAGGCTGGCGCGAAGCCCCTGCTTCATGAAGTAGAGCGGCAGGAACGTCGTCACCATCCGGCTGATCACCGTAAACGCCGCGATAATGAGAGCCAGCCCGATCGTCGAGGAATTCGGAATCGGGATCGTCATGCCGAGCGCCACGAAAAACAGCGTGATGAAGAAATCCCGCAGCGTGGTGACTTTGGCCGTGACGTCGAGTGCGTAAGGGAATGTCGAAAGCGACACGCCCGCCACAAGCGATCCCATCTCTCGCGAGAGATGAAGACGCTCGGCGATTTCGCCGATCAGGAAGCACCAGGCCAGCGCCCCGAGCATGACCAGTTCCGGGCTTCGCGCGATCTGGTGAAATATCCTGGGCAGCACGAAGCGGCTGAGAATCATCGCGGTTGCAACCAGCAGGCAAACCCGGCCGATCGACATCAGGACGATGCTGATCTGGAGGTCGCCAAGGCTCGGCTGAACCGCGAGGAACAGGATCGCAAAGATGTCCTGAAGAACCAGGACGCCGAGCGTGATGCGCCCCGGCAGCGTATCGAGTTCACGCTTTTCGTAGAGAACCTTGACGATGATGACCGTGCTCGAGAGAGCGCAGGCAACCGTCAGGTACAGCGCATCGAACTTGCCGCCCCCCAGCGACAGGCCGATGGCGACGAAAAACGCCAGGCCGATCACGCAGGCGCCGATCAATTGCCCGCCGGCGGCGATCAGGATGACGCGGCCGGCCCGGATGATCTTTTTCAGATCGATTTCCAGCCCGATCATGAACAGCATGAAAATCAGGCCAAGCTCGGAAATCGTGCGAATCGATTCCTCGGACTTCACCCAGCCCACGCCGAACGGGCCGATGATGAAGCCACCGACCAGATAGGCGAGGATCAGAGGTTGCCGGAAAAAATGCGCGGCCAGGCCAAGCACCCAGGCAAACAGGATCGAAAAGGTAATATCGCGAATAAGTTCGTGCATGCCCTCAGCCGGTTCGGCAACGTCAAAAATGCCTGAATCAAGCCTATGTATAAGGACCAAAGAGCGCCATGAAAGCAATATCCATGGCACATTTTACGCGATCCGGGTTCGCGGCGGAGAGGCCGTTTGCCGCAGCTTTTACCTCCGGCCCTGGATTTGAACATGCCGGCGACCGAGAGCGCACGCACGCGCCGCATGATTGTGCGACAAGTCGGCGCGGAACACCGCCCGATGGTGACCGCGAAGTGACAATCGGTAAAAACAAGACCGCTCGAATCGTGCCTTGGCTTGAATAACGACTCCGCCTGTATAGGTTCGCGCGGGGACTCGGGGCACGACAAGAAGAAGTTGGTCATGAATTCAAAATTGAATCTCATTTTGGCACTGGTATTTTTTGGCGGTCTGAGCGCCGCCGATGCCGATGAAGGGTCACCTCTCGGCCTTTGGCTCACGGAGAAGGGCGACGCCCGAATTCAGGTGAGCCAGTGCGGGCGCGCGCTCTGTGGCAAGGTCGCCTGGCTGCGCGAGGCGATCAACCCTGCAACCGGCAGACCGCAGACCGACGACAAGAATCCAGATCCTTCCCTGGCGTCGCGCCCCATGATCGGTGTGCAGCTTTTTCTCGGCATGGTTCCGCGCGGACCCGGCACCTGGACAGGTCACATCTATAACGGCGACGACGGCAAGGTGTACGAAGGCAAGGTTTTGCTGATGGGGCCGAGGACACTCCGCGTCGAGGGATGCGTCGGCGCGATTTGCGGCGGTGAAAACTGGACCCGGGTCGGCGGCCGTTGAGGCGAGGCCCGTCAACCGCACAACCGGCAGCGGGCCGTGGCGGCGCGTAATGGCAAAATAGCTGGATTTTCCGGGAGTTATGGTCGGAGTAGCAGGATTTGAACCTGCGACCCCCTGCTCCCGAAGCAGGTGCGCTACCGGG
Source organism: Afipia sp. (assembly GCA_020056155.1). Taxonomy (GTDB): domain Bacteria; phylum Pseudomonadota; class Alphaproteobacteria; order Rhizobiales; family Xanthobacteraceae; genus Afipia. The sequence goes on along the minus strand of JAGVII010000075.1, from coordinate 5,098 downwards.
CTGCGCTATACTCCGACTTGGGCGCCGGTATAGCGTCGGCTCTCGCAGACCGCAAGAAGCTGTATAAGGAGGCAAATCTCTCCGGAAACGCCAATCACGGCGCGGCTCATGCGATGAAACTCGATCTGAATACGGCAACTATCCCGGCCATGGGCGCAGCGGACACCGCAGCGCGCTGCCTTGAGGGCGGCGGGCTTGTCGCGTTCCCGACCGAGACGGTCTACGGGCTTGGCGCCGACGCTACCAATGCCCGCGCGGTGGCCCGGCTTTACGAGGCCAAGGGCCGCCCCTCCTTCAATCCCCTGATCGCCCATGTCAGCGATTTGACGGCGGCACGGCAGATCGCGCGTTTCGATGACAGAAGCCTCCGGCTCGCGGAAACATTCTGGCCGGGGCCATTGACGCTGGTCTTGCCCAAGGCATCCGGCTGCCCGGTTTCGGATCTCGCCACTGCCGGACTCGAGACCATCGCTGTGCGCATTCCAGCCCATCCGGCGGCACGCGACATTCTGCGCGCCTTCGGAAAACCGGTGGTCGCGCCCTCGGCCAACATCTCCGGGCACGTCTCACCAACCACAGCAGCGCACGTGCTAGGCGATCTCGCCGGACGGATCGACCTGATCGTGGACGGCGGGCCGGTGTCTGTCGGCGTCGAATCCACCATCGTCGGCTGCTTCGAGACGCCGTTGCTGCTGCGGCCCGGCGGACTTCCGCGTGAGGACATCGAGCGGGTGCTGGGCGAGAGGCTCGCGCGGATACCGGAAGAAGCCGGCGCATCCGACGCTTCTCCGCTGGCGCCGGGCATGCTGGCCTCGCACTATGCGCCGCGCACCCCGGTCCGGCTCAATGCGCATCAGGTGGAGCCGGGCGAAGCGCTGCTGGCGTTCGGGCCTCATATGATCTCAGGCTCTGAGCGGGCCAGCGTCATGAATTTGTCGGAAGCCGGCGATCTGGTGGAGGCTGCGGCGAACCTTTTCAGCTATCTTCGCGAACTCGACGCGAGCGGCTCTCGCGCCATTGCGGTGATGCCGGTTCCCCACGAAGGGCTCGGCGAAGCCATCAACGACCGTTTGCATCGCGCCGCCGTTCCGCGAAGCTGATCACGTCAGGACTTTCGGCCAAAGACACAGAAAAGAACACATGAATATCGTGCAGCCACCGCCGTCCGCTATTTCACCCGAGTTGCTAGTCCGCTTCGCGGCGATTGTCGGCGACAAATACGCGGTGACCGACCCGCATGAAGCTGCTCCCTACCTCACCGAGGAGCGCGGCCTGTTTCAGGGCCACTCGCCGCTGGTTCTCCGGCCGGGATCGACGGCGGAAGTTGCGGCGATCTGCAAGCTGGCGACCGAAACAAAAACCGCGCTTGTCCCGCAGGGCGGCAACACCGGACTGGTCGGCGGGCAAACCCCGCACAATGGCGAAGTCGTGGTCTCGACACGCCGGCTCGACAAGATCCGCGCCGTCGATAAGCAGTCCAATGCGATGACGGTCGAGGCTGGCGTTATCCTCGCCAACGCGCAACAGCGCGCAGCCGATGCCGACCGGCTGTTTCCGCTGTCGCTGGGCGCGGAAGGCAGTTGCACCATCGGCGGCAATCTCTCCACAAATGCCGGCGGCATCGCCGCGCTGGCCTACGGCGTCGCGCGGGATCTCGTGCTCGGGCTCGAGGTCGTGCTCGCCGACGGGCGCATCATGCACGGCCTGTCGAGCCTGAAGAAGGACAACACCGGCTACGATCTGCGCGACCTCTTCATCGGCGCTGAGGGTACGCTCGGGTTCATCACCGCGGCGACGCTGAAGATGTTCCCGAAACCGCACTCGGTCGAAACCGCGTTCGCCGCCATCGTCTCTCCCGCCGACGCGCTCACGCTGCTGGACATATCCCGCAACGTCGCGGCGGGAAGCCTGACGAGTTTCGAGTTGATCCCGCAGATCGCCATTGATTTCGTGGTCAGGCATGGCCCCTCCATTCGTGCGCCGCTGGCCGGCCAGCATCCTTGGTACGTGCTGATGGAAATTTCCTCGCCGCGCGACGATGCCCGCGACACCATCGAAGCGATCCTGACCAGGGGCATGGAAGAAGGCATCGTCAACGACGCCGTGATCGCCGCCAATCTCGATCAGCGCGCGGCATTCTGGAAACTGCGCGAAGTGATTTCGCCGGCGCAGAAACCCGAAGGCGGCTCGATCAAACACGACGTGTCCGTGCCGGTCGCCGCTGTTCCCGATTTCCTGCGCGAGGCCGATGCGGCGGTCGCCAAACTGATTCCGGGCGCGCGTCCGTTCGCATTCGGCCACCTCGGCGACGGCAACATCCACTATAACGTCAGCCAGCCGATCGGCGCCGATACCGCAGCCTATCTCGCGCGCTGGCATGATGTGAACGATGTGGTGCACGCCGTCGTTGCAAAGCTCGGCGGATCGATTTCCGCCGAGCACGGCATCGGCGTGCTGAAGCGCGATGAACTGCCGCACGTGAAGGACCCTGTCGCGCTCGACATCATGCGCGCGATCAAGCATCTGCTCGATCCGTTCAACATCATGAATCCGGGCAAGGTGCTGTGACCGATTCATCGACCGCGCCGAAAAGCAATCTGGCGGTCTCCGCCATGGGCGACGCCGATGTTTCGGCGGTCGTCGCGCTGTGGGAGCGCTGCGAACTGACCCGGCCGTGGAATGATCCGTCCGCCGATATTGCCCGCGCGCGGGGCAAGGCCAGTTCGGATATCCTTGTGGGCCGCGACGGTGAAACCATCGCTGCAACCGTCATGGTCGGACACGATGGGCACCGTGGCTGGGTCTACTACGTCGCCGTGGACCCGGATCAGCACAACAGGGGACACGGGCGCGCGATCATGGCCGCAGCTGAGGACTGGTTGCGCGAACGCGGCATCGAGAAGCTTCAGCTGCTCGTGCGCGCGGATAACACCCGCGTGCAGGCATTCTACGAGACGCTCGACTTCGAAGAGCAGGAGCGCATCGTCTACGCCAAGTGGCTCGATGGCCGCCCGATGACGCCGTGACATCGCAGCATCACGCCTCGAACGAGCAACACGCCTCGAACGACGCTAAAATAACGAGCCCTGCCCGCCGTCCTCGGGCACAGGGACCTTCTTGATCTTTCTTGGCGGCTCCGTGGGTTGCTTGCGGCTCGCAGCCTCGGCGATGGCGATGTCCTCCTCGCTGCAGGGCAGGATGAGATCCGCGCTGTCGTTGGCCACGCGATTGACCGCTGTTGAGACCTCGTGCCAGACGAACGTCCCCCTCGGCGGCGCGACCAGCATCGCCATCGCATCTTCCGCTTCAGTCATGCTGCCGTCGAGCCAGCGATCGAAATCCGGCGGATCGATCGTCACCGGAACCCGGTCATGCAGCGATGCCATTTCCGGGCTCGCCGCCGCGGTGACGATGGCGACGGTGTCAACCTCCTCGCCGTTCGGTCCGGTCCAGGTTTCGGCAACGCCCGCGAAGGCGACCGGCTGGCCGTCACGGCGGCGAATGAAAAACGGGCGCTTGCGCGTGGGCGTCGCCTGCCATTCGTAATATCCATCCGCCGGAAGAAGACACCGCCGCCGCTTGATGGCATTGCGGAACGAGGGCTTTTCCAGAATCGTTTCGGCGCGCGCATTGATGACGAGCGCGAAGGTGCGGGGATCTTTCACCCACGACGGCAGGAAGCCCCAGCGCATCAACTGAAAATGACGCTTGCCATTTTCGAGCATGACAACTGGCACCGGCTGGGTCGGAGCAACGTTATACCGCGGCGGAAAATTCGGCTGCTCGCTGTAGCCGAACAGGCGGCGCAGCGCTTCCGGACTAGATGCAATTACGTATCGCCCGCACATAAAAAGACTCGAAATACGTCATCTGCGGTGGAAAATGACACATAAACAAAACTTGTTCAGCCACCTTTAACTTCAGATGCTCAAACATCCACGACGATGTCGAAACCAGCCCTGCAAGAAATACCCCCCACCGACGATGCGGCCGCGCGCGCCCAGCGCCTGCTTGAGGCCAACATCAATCCTCGCACCGGGCTCGCGACCGATTACCTGAATCATTTCAACGAGGCGATCATGCTGCTTGAAATGGTTCCCGACATCCCCGAATGCATCGACGATTTCCTCGGCTGGGAGCCTATGAGCTATCGCGAGCATTTCGCGGCCTCGAATTTCAAGGCCCGCGACCTCGCCATCAGCGCCTATGATTCGAGCGACCCTGCCCTTCGCACCGAATTCGACAACATCACCACGACGATGACCTCGATCCTGACATCGGTGGGCGCCGCCATGCGCCAGGCCCGGCATGCCGAGACCCGCACCATCCTTGCGGAACAGGCCGCGGGCTGGGTCAAGCCGCTGGTCACGCTGGCAGGGGCCATGATCAACGGCGGCAGCAGCGACGGCGACGACGTCGACCAGATCATGAACCAGTGACCGTGACCGGCCTCCCGCATACCGGCCCCCGCCTCGCCGTCAGCGCCGGCATTTTCCGTGACGGCAAGATCCTGCTGGTCCGCCGCGCCCGCGAGCCGGCCAAGGGCGTCTATACGTTTCCCGGCGGCCGGGTGGAATTCGGCGAAAGCCTGACCGAAGCGCTGACCCGCGAGATTCACGAGGAAACCGGCCTTGTGATCGAGATCGTGGGCCTCGTCGGCTACCGCGAGGCGCTGCCCGCCCGGACCGGCGGCCACGGCCATTTCGTGATCCTGCCGTTCGCCGCCCGCTGGGCCGGGGGCGAGGTCGTGCTTAACGACGAACTGGACGACGCCCGCTGGCTGCCCCCCTCCTCCGCGGTCGACGGCCTACGGGTCACCCAGGGGCTGGACGAGACCATTCGGGCGGCCGCCGCCATGATGGGCCTGTAAAGAAGGCCTTTGCCTTGCTTCCGGCCCGTTGAACGGGCATATGGCGGCCTTCATGCTGAAGCGGATTTTCGCGATTTTCCTTGTGGCGGCAATGGCCGGTCCGGTTCCGGTCCGGGCCCAGGATGCGGCTGCGCCGTTCGATGGCGATCTGCAAAGGCTCGCCGAAATCCTCGGTACCTTGCATTACCTGCGCGGAATCTGCGGCACCAATGAAGGCCAGAAGTGGCG
>JAGVII010000281.1 GCA_020056155.1 Afipia sp. | reverse complement strand
TCCAGCTGATCGTCGGCCATCTTGACGCCAAAGTGCTTGCAGTAGCCCCGCACCATTTCGAGATATTCGTCCTGGCTGCACTTGTGGAAACCGAGCCACAGGCCGAAGCGATCCGACAGTGACACCTTTTCCTCGACGGCTTCGCCGGGATTGATGGATGTGGAGCGCTCGTTTTCGATCATGTCGCGCGCCAGCAGGTGGCGGCGGTTCGAGGTCGCGTACAGGATCACGTTGTCGGGGCGGCCCTCGATGCCACCCTCCAGAACAGCCTTCAGCGATTTGTACGACGCGTCATTGCCGTCGAACGACAGGTCGTCGCAGAACACGATGAAATGAAAATCCGACTCGCGCAGCAGCGACATCAGGAGCGGCAGGCTCTCGATATCCTCGCGGTGAATTTCGATCAGCTTCAGCCGGCCGCGCACATCCGGCATGGCGTTGACGCTGGCGTGGGCCGCCTTCACCAGGGACGACTTGCCCATGCCGCGCGCGCCCCACAGCAGGGCATTGTTGGCGGGCAGGCCCCTGGCGAAGCGCTCGGTGTTCTCGATCAGGATATCGCGCATCCGGTCGATGCCCCGGAGCAGGCCGAGGTCCACCCGGCTGACCTTGGGAACCGGCACCAGATGGCCATTGGGCTGCCAGACGAAGGCGTCGGCCTTTTTGAGGGAATCGGCACTGGACGGCCGGGCGGCTGAATTGTTCAGGCTGGCGGCGATGCTCTCGAGCGCGCGTGCGATCCGGGCCGTCGTTTCCGCGTCGGCCTGTGCGGCAGGGCGTTTTGTCGCGGCCGGGACGGCCTTGCCGGTGGTCCGCTTTGTTGCCGTTTGTTTAGTTGTTTTACGGGTCTTTTTGGACATGAATGGCCCCCTTGCGGCGGCACCCTTAGCGAGGGCAACGGGCGGCTGCAAGCGCCGCGAATGCATGGCGAAATCGGCACGCCCGGTCCCGTTGCAATTGGGCGGTCTGCCGCTATAGTCCGCGCAAATTCGGCCCAAACGGCCTCAAGCCTACGCGTTTCGCCCCCTGGCGGGCGCCTTTCCGAGGACTTTTCGTATGTTGATTACTCCCGCCTTTGCTCAAGCCGCCGGCGCCGGTGACACCGGCAGCATGCTTATGTCGCTGCTGCCGTTCGCGCTGATCTTCGTCATCATGTACTTCCTGATCCTCAAGCCGCAGCAGAAGAAGCTGAAGGATCATCAGGAACTGGTGAAGAACATCCGCCGCGGCGACACCGTCGTCACCAACGGCGGTCTTGTCGGCAAGGTGACCAAGGTGGTCGACGACGACCAGATCGAGGTGGAAATCTCCGACGGCGTGCGCATTCGTCAGATGCGCCAGATGATCTCGGGCGTGCGGACCAAGGGTGAACCTGCCAAGGATTCAAAGGAAGAAACAGCCGCGAGCTGACATTCCCGCGCCGTGGCTTCACCAATCTGACGAGACAATAAATGCTGTATTTCACGCGGTGGAAGGCGCTGGCGGTCATCCTGACCGCCACGATCGTTTGCCTTTTCGCGGTTCCGAACTTCTTCCCTGAATCGACCGTCAAGACCTGGCCGAAGTGGGCCCAGCGTCACATCGTGCTCGGCCTCGACTTGCAGGGCGGCTCGCACATCCTGCTCGAGGTCGATTCGAACTCGGTGAAGAAGGACAAGCTCGATCAGGTGCGCGATGACGTGCGGCGCACGTTGCGCGACGCCAAGATTGGCTATACCGGGCTCGCGGTTCGCGGCGACGGCGTCGAAGTCCGGGTCAAGGACACCGATCTCACCAACGCGCTCGCGAAACTGCGCGAACTGTCCCAGCCGCTTGGCGGTCTGCTCGGCTCGAGCGGTCAGCGCAGCGTTGAAGTCAGCGATGCCGGCGGCGGGCTGATCCGCCTGACCGTGCCTCCTGCCGCGATCACGGAGCGTGTCCGCCAGTCGGTCGAACAGTCGATCCAGATTGTCGAGCGCCGCATCAACGAACTCGGCACCGTCGAGCCGCTGATCCAGCGCCAGGGCGTCGACCGCATTCTCGTTCAGGTGCCGGGCCTCCAGGACCCGACACGCCTCAAGGAACTGCTCGGCAAGACCGCGAAGCTCGACTTCCGGATGGTCGATCCAACCGTGCCGCCCGATCAGGCGCAGCAGGGGCGGGTGCCGCCGGATTCCGAACTCCTGATGAGTTCATCGTCGCCGAAGGTGCCCTACATCATCAAGAAGCAGGTGCTCGTCTCCGGCGGCGATCTCACCGACGCGCAGCCCGGCTTCGATCAGCGCTCCGGCGAGCCGATCGTCACCTTCCGCTTCAATACGTCCGGCGCCCGCAAGTTCGCGCAGGCGACCCTCGAGAACGTCGGCCAGCCGTTCGCCATCGTGCTCGACAATGAAGTGATTTCGGCTCCGGTCATCCGCGAACCGATCACCGGCGGTTCCGGCCAGATTTCCGGCAACTTCACCGTGCAGGGCGCGAACGATCTGGCGATCCTGCTGCGCGCGGGCGCGTTGCCTGCGCCGCTGACGATCATCGAAGAACGCACGGTCGGACCGGGCCTCGGTCAGGACTCGATCGCCGCAGGCGAACTGGCCTCCTATGTCGGCTCGGTGCTGGTCATCGTGTTCATGCTGCTGACCTACCGGCTGTTCGGCTTTTTCGCCAACGTCGCCGTCGCGATCAACGTCGCGATGATCTTCGGCATCCTGTCGCTGCTCAACGCGACCCTGACGCTGCCGGGTATCGCTGGCATCGTTCTGACGGTCGGCATCGCGGTCGATTCCAACGTGCTGATCTACGAGCGTATCCGCGAGGAACTGCGCGCAGGGCGGACCGCGATCTCGGCCATCGACGCCGGCTTCACGCGGGCGCTGGCGACCATTCTGGATTCCAATATCACCACGTTCATCGCGGCCGCCGTGCTGTTCTATATCGGCACCGGGCCGGTGCGCGGCTTCGCCGTCACGCTCGGCATCGGAATTCTCACCACGGTTTTCACGGCTTTCACCGTGACGCGGCTGATCGTTGCGACCTGGGTCGCCTGGAAGCGGCCCAAGACCGTGCCGATTTGAGGACAGCTGGAAGATGACGTCTTAACGTGCGATCGGGACAGGATTTCTTGCCGTCATTGCGAGGGGTTCTTGCGACGAAGCAATCCAGTTCTTGCTGGATATGAAACTAAAACTGGATTGCTTCGCTTCGCTCGCAATGACGGTGGGCGAGTCACCCTGAATTCAATATTCTGTCAGAAGCGGACCACTAGCCGTGACCCAGACCATCGTTACTTCGCTCGCCATCTTCATCGTCATTTTGACGGGGCTAAGCATTTACGGCGTGATTCCCGCGCTTCGGATCGTTCCGGACGATACGAAGTTCGACTTCATGCGCTTTCGCCGCATCAGCTTTCCGATCTCGGCATTGTTGTCGTTGCTCGCGATCGGTCTGTATTTCGTGCACGGACTGAATTTCGGCATCGATTTCAAGGGCGGTACGCTGCTTGAAATCCAGACCAAATCCGGCCCGGCAGACATCGCGAAATTGCGCGCGCAGCTCACGACGCTGAATTTCGGCGATGTTCAGCTACAGCAGTTTGGCGGTCCCTCCGACGTTCTGATCCGCATAGCCGAGCAGCCGGGTGGCGATCAGGCACAGCAGGTAGCCGTGCAAAAGGTTCGCCAGCTCCTGGGCGAGAGCGTCGAGTACCGGCGCGTCGAGGTTGTCGGACCGCGCGTCTCGAGCGAGCTTTTGGCTTACGGCACCTTGGGTCTGATGCTCGCGATCGCGGGCATCTTCATGTATCTCTGGTTCCGGTTCGAGTGGCAGTTCTCGCTCGGCGCGATGATCGCGAACGTCCACGATATCGTGCTGACACTCGGCTTCATGTCGATCACCCAGATCGAGTTCGATCTGACCAGTATCGCGGCGCTGCTCACCATTCTCGGCTACTCGCTCAACGACACCGTCGTCATCTACGACCGTATTCGCGAAATGCTGCGGCGCTACAAGAAGATGCCGATGCCGGAATTGCTGAACGCGTCGATCAATTCGACGCTGTCGCGCTCCATCATCACGCACGTCACGGTGACACTGGCATTGCTCGCGCTGCTGCTGTTCGGCGGCAAGGCGATCCACAGTTTCGCGGCGACGATGACCTTCGGCGTTGTGCTTGTCGGCACCTACACCTCGATCTTCATCGCAGCGCCGATCCTGATTTATCTCGGCGTGGGTGAGAACCGGGCCAGCGAGGACAAGCCGTCGAAGCCCTGATGATTTTAGGTGTGATCGACAGTCATTCTCGGTCGTCATTGCGAGGAGCGCTTGCGACGAAGCAATCTAGTTCTTGCTGATGCAAAACAAAGACTGGATTGCGTCGCGGAGCCTGTCATCGGGCCGGCGAAGCCGGACCCGTTGGCTCGCAATGACGTGGTGAGCGACTTAACCTGAATTCACCCCGCTCTAAATACCCACGACTTTCCGAAGTTCGTGACAGGTGGTGCTGAGATGGATCACGAACTCCGGAAAGCGGGGACTGGCGCGCCGGATGCGTTGCATCTTCCGCGATCGGCGCCGATCGAAGCCTACGGCAACGGCGGCTTCCGGTTCGCCGAGATGTCGCATCGCGGATCGCTGCTTTGTTTGCCGAACGCGATCTGGGCATGGCCGGTCAACGATCCCAAGGACATCGACCGGTATTCCCTCGCTCGCGTTTTCGAACACGCCAACGAAATCGATACATTGCTGATCGGCACGGGAACCGAAGTGTGGATCGCACCCGCTCCGTTGCGCAACGCGCTGCGCGCGGTTCATGTCATGCTCGACACCATGCAGACCGGACCGGCCATCCGCACCTACAATGTCATGATGGGTGAGCGCCGGCGCGTGGCGGCAGCGCTGATCGCTGTGCCATGAGCAGCGCCGCCGAAGCGTTCTGCACGGATCTGGCGCGCGCGCAGGATTTCAGAACCTATGCGGCGAGCCTGTTCGTGCCGCCGGATGTGCGGCGGGCATGGATGGCGCTTGCGGCGTTCAACGCCGAGGTCGCGCATGTTCGCGATCACGTCAGCCAGCCGCTGCCCGGTGAAATCCGCCTGCAGTGGTGGCGGGATGCATTGACCGGCGGCGCACAGGGCACCGACCACGGGGCAATCGAGGGCAATCCTGTGGCGGCGGAGTTGCTGCGGGCGATGAGCCTGTACGATCTTCCCGTTGAAACATTCGTCCGTCTGATCGACGCGCATGTGTTCGATGTCTATGACGATCCGATGCCCGACATGGCGGCGCTGGAAGCGCATTGCCGCGATACGGCTGCTGCGTTATACGCGCTGCGCGCCAGGGTGCTGGGCGTGAACTCGCCGGAAATTGTGCGCGTTGCCGAACATGCCGGCATTGCGGAGGGGCTTGTTGACGCGATGCTGGCGCTGCCGCGCCATGCCGCGCGGCGGCAGCTTTATCTGCCGGCCGACTTGATGAATCTCCATGGCGTGGTTGCGGAGGAGGTTTTCCTGCATCAGGTCGGTGCGCCGCTGAAGGAAGCGCTGGCGCATCTGCGCCGTGAAGCGCGGGCGCAACTGGATCAGGCCATGGCAATGCTCGCCGACGCGCCGCCGGCTGTACGTCCAGCCTTCCTGCCACTTGCGATGACTGGAAAGATGCTGAGACGGCTTGAGACATCCGAGCCGTTCGCGCCGCCGTCATCGTCACGGCTCGGTGTGCTTTGGACGACGTGGCGCGCGAGCGGCGCGAAGCCGTTCAGGGGGTGAACTGCTGGTGAGCGATATGCATGGACCTGTTAAGCTATGCGTATCCTAGCCCCTGAAACTCAGGCCCGTGTGGAAAAGACTGATTTTCGAAAACCGCTTCGCGCTGCGTTGTTATGATTTACGTCGAAACAACCCTTCGATAAATCCGATCATACTCGTGGTTTGAGGGACCAGCAAAGTCACCGCTGTAAAAGTTACGATCCATAACCACATCCCAAGCGGGATATTGAGGCTGCCTTGGTAACTCGCTGCGTTGCTAGCTTTCCACCAAAACAACAAGATCAAAACAAGGGGTACACCGATAATACGCAGTTGGTAGGAGGGCAAAACTACAGCGGTAATGAGCGCAACGGGCAAGAACATGGCCGACATAAAGACAATGCCAATCAAAGCCCAGGTTAACGATGCCGGTTGAGGGTCAAGGGTCGCGTAGATGAAACCCGCAACGGGCCATCCAAACCCAACCCCCAAGATCGCTTTCCGGGTGTAGTTAACCCACGGTTTAAGTGGCAGAATGCTCATCGAATACTCATGCTATACGACCGTTAAAGTTTTGCCCGCTGAATGCTCGCAAATTATTGCAGAAATGTAGCCCGTTGCCGTCACAGCATTAGCTCCGTGTGGGGAGCTTGGTGTGCTGCATGCGCGGAGCGTTCAGGATAGAAAAGCTAGATAGTTGGGCCGCGAGTGACTGACAGCCAGGACTACGCGTATTTCAACCAGCTCCTGACGCTAGAATAGGTCGACGTTCGAGAACCCTGCTTCGCGCAGCAGCGCCGGTGCTCTATCGGCATAAGAATTCGCATGAGCCTTGTTGAAGGCGGTCGTCTTGCCTTCGTGGGTGACGGTCACGTCGTTATCTTTCATGACGCGGGAGGTCCGAACCATGTGGTCAACGCGTCAGCGAGTCCCGTACTGGTCTGCTGGCCGAGCCAGGCGACATGTCCGTCGGGCCGGATCAATACGGCGGTCGGCGCGGTGACGGCGCCAAGCGCGGGAAGCTCCCACGCGCCATCGTATTTGCCATCGATCAGTTGAACCCGATCCGCCCATGGCGTGATGTCCAGGCTACCAGGCTCACCCAGGTTCACCAGCACTGGCCGGGCTTTATGGAGCAGGGTGAACACCCGTGTAGGGCCATTTGCGGTCACCAGATCGAGGTCAGGCATCCGGCGCCCGAGCAGCGGGTGGCCGTCTCCGAGATCGTAATGAACATCGAGACCGGACATCATCGCGGCGAAGCGCTTGCGCGGTTCGTCCATCCGCAAAAGCCCGGTCACCGTCTCGCGCAGGGCCTCGGTGCTGTCGTCACCGCGGCCCAGCGCGGTTTGAGCCATGGTCAGACGCAGCACGCGGGCGGCGATGGGGTGCCGCTCGGCATGATAGGTATCGAGCAGGGTCTCAGGCGAAGTGTTCTTGATGACCTGCGCGAGTTTCCACCCGAGATTCACGGCGTCCTGGACGCCGATGTTGAGTCCTTGTCCGCCCGAGGGAGCATGCACATGTGCCGCGTCACCGGCCAGCAGAACACGTCGATGCCGGTAGGACGCCGCCTGTCGCGCCATGTCGTTGAACCGGGATAGCCAGACCGGACTGTGGGCACCGAAGTCCGTGCCATAGACGGCGATGAGCGCCTCGCGCAGATCGCCAAGGGTGGGCTCGTCGCCTGTGCCGACGTGCTGTTCGACCAGCACGACGCCCACGCGATTTCCATCCTCCGTCTTACCGAGCGCGTTCACGCCCTTCACCCCGCGACGAATGCCAAACGCGGGCTCTTCGGTCATCTCGACCTCCGCGATCAAATAACTGGTCGAGGCGTCCCATCCGGGAAAATCGATACCGGCCTTCTTGCGGATGAGGCTCCGGCCTCCATCGCAGCCGACGAGATACTTCGCCCGCAGCGATGCGCCGTTGGATAGCTCGATCGTGACGCTGGTATCGTCCTGAAATAAGCCCGTCGCCTCATGTTCGCGATAGAATTTCACCGGCAACTCGCCGACCCACTCGGCCATGATGCGCTCGACGTGGTTCTGCAACAGCGCCAGCCCATAGTTGTGGCGGGTAGGAAAGTCGCTGATGTCGAGAGCGATGAACGAGAAGCCGGCAACCTGCGCAACCTGTCCTTGCGAAAGGAACCGGTCGGCAATCCCGCGCTGATCGAAGACCTCGATGGTGCGTGAATGCAAACCACGGGCGCGCGCGCCGGCAACGTGCTGTTCATTGCGCCGTTCGACAATGGCAACGTCTATGCCTGCCAATGCCAACTCGCCCGCCAGCATCAGTCCGGTCGGGCCTGCGCCCACGATCAAGACATCGGCATCCAACCCGGTCATCAAGCCCCCTTGTCATTCGCAAAGTGGCGGCTCCTCTCGATGAGATGAGACGAGCGCACGCATGTTTCTGGAGGTGGGCTTGATAGGGCTGCAAACCGCAGCTTTGCAATTCTTGAACTTATTTTGTTCGGCCCCATATCAAGATCAGGCGGGCCACCGATGTCGGTGCCTTGAAGCAATCATCTCGACAAGCCATGGCATGCAACGACAGCGGCGTTGCTGTCCGATGTGCCGCTTCTCCGGTGCGCGTGCCACGATGGTCAGGTCGCGGCCCAGGCGAACAGGATTAAGCGTTGAATTGAAATTCAAGTAATCTATGTCGAAGGATTTAAAGCTCGAATCGAGCGCTGAATCCGGATCCAGTTACGCGCCGCTATCCCGCCGCCATTTCGCCTTTTGCAGCGAAGTTCGTCACCGGTTTGCCTTTTGACCGATGGCGCGATTTCCCGGCGGCGCGAAGCACAAAACTACGCGGCGTCAGAGACGCGCAGCGTGTCCGTGATCCACCGATCCATATCGGACAGCGCACGCGCGCTGATCGCCTGCTTCTTCGCAACTGTCTTCTCGTTGCCGCGCAGCCGCGTTCCGTCCGGCTTCTTTGTCGGTGGAGAGGCCAGCGGCGGAAACAATCCGAAGTTGATGTTCATCGGCTGGAACGAGCGCGGCCCGGCATCGATTGTTTCGATATGACCGCCGGTGATGTGGCCGAGCAACGCACCGAGCGCCGTCGTCGGCGGAGGCGGCGCGATCTCACTCTGTCGCGCGTCCGCCGCGGCGAACAGGCCCGCAAGCAGGCCGAGAAGGATGCCTGCAAGAACGTATTGAAGCAATCAGATGACCTCCCGCATTTTGCACGTATGCGCGAGCACGCAGCTGAGCATTCGGCCGACCTCCCGCATTTCGCATTTGGGCGCGGGCTCGCGATGAAGCACTTAGATTACCTCCAGCCCGTCCGAAACTGGCACAATTTCCATTTCTCCCTTGTACTCGCGCGCTATTCCACGCACGGCTATGCGCTGGCCTTTCTGAAGAAGAGATGGGTTGAAGGAGAAGTCGTCCGTGGAGGAGGACGGGATGAACACGGTGATGCAGGAGGAGGAGCAGAGGTTGATGAAAATGTTTCCGTTGCGCGCGCTTGCGGAGCTGATCGAGCCGACCACTTCGACCAGTTTGCCCTCGTGCCCGCTCCCAATCTCGCTTATCTCAAGCCGCTCCGGCTTCTGCTGCTGCGAGTAGACTAGAAGAAGCAGGAGGCCGAGAAGTGAGAGGAGGAGCGCGCCGGCAGCTAGCCGTTTTTCAGGCAGTTCGCCGGCCAGATCATAAATCCGGCTTCTCCGCAAGCGCATGTTCATTCCCGCATTCGCGCACGCTCTCTCCGCGCCGCCGCCCGCGCGCTCTC
>JAGVII010000405.1 GCA_020056155.1 Afipia sp. | reverse complement strand
TTCTGGGAACACGGCCCGGTCTCGGTGAGCTTCGCCAAAGCCGCCCATTGCGTCGGCGTCAGATTGATCCCGATTTCCTTCGCAAAGATCGTCGCGTGGCGTTGCCAGACCTGACGCAGAATGAATCCGATCTGATCGTCGAGGACATAGGATGGTTTTGGCCCCTTGGTATTCCTCTTGGGAACGGCTCTCGTGACCAAAGATGCTGCTTTACCTTGAGCACCGGCATTGGTCGGCGCGGCCTTGTTCAGAGCCTTTTTCAGAGCGGCCTTGGCCATTTTTTAACCCCCAGCATTTCTCTTTTCCTGACGGTGCAGGCCGCCAGCACCAGTCACACAGCCAGATGCGCATCGCGAATGTCCGGACGGGCCTCAAGTTCACTCATGGTGCCGCTGAAGCAGATGCGGCCGCGCTCAATGATATAAGCGCGATCCGATATCAGATTGGCAAAGTGGAGATTCTGCTCGGAGACGACGATGCTGACCCCCTCCTTCTTCATCGCCAGGATCGCGCTCACCATCTGCTCTACAATCTTTGGCGATAGTCCTTCGGACGGCTCATCCAGCAACACCAGCGACGGGTTGCCCATCAAGGTTCTTGCGATGGTCAGCATCTGTTGCTCGCCGCCGCTCATGCGCCCGCCCAAGCGGCCGCGCATCTCGCCAAGATTTGGAAACAGGTTGAATAGCTTCTCGCGGCTCCACTGCGGCGCATTCGGCCGCGGCGGCTGGCGTCCGACTTCGAGATTCTCTTCGACGGTGAGATCTGTGAATATCCGCCGCTCCTCCGGCACATAGCCAAGCCCGCTGCGGACAATGGCGTGGGTCGGCTGGTTCGATACGTCCTGACCTTCGAAAACGATCTGGCCTTCGCGCTGTTCGACCAGACCGACAATCGAGCGAAACGTCGTCGACTTTCCCGCGCCGTTCCGGCCGAGAAGCGCCACCACCTCGCCCTCTCCCACCTCGAGCGCAACATCGAACAGGATATGCGCCGGCCCGTAATAACTGTTCAGTCCCTGCACCGAGAGCTTCATGCCGATGATCCCTCGCGATGGCGCGCATCGTAAACCAGGCCTTCGCCAAGATAGATCGCGCGTACCTGCGGATTGCGCCGGACTTCCTCCGGCGAACCCTCCGCGATCAGCGCGCCCCGGTTGAGCACCAGGATGCGGTCGGCATGTTCGAACACCACATCCATGTCGTGCTCCGTGAACAGAACCCCGATCGATTTTTCCCGCGCGATCCGCGCGGTGAGCTGCATCAGCGCGATCCGCTCGCGCGGTGCCATGCCCGCGGTTGGCTCGTCCATCAAAAGCAGCTTCGGCTGATTGGCGAGTGCTATCGCAAGCTCAAGCCGCTTGAGATCACCATAGGCGAGTTCACCGCATGGGCGCTCGGCGTAGCCGCTCATGCCGACGAGATCGAGAAGCCGGTCCGCCTCGGCACGCTCAAACCCCGGCGCCGAGCGCCACATGTTGAACAGCTGAGAATTGTACGACACCAGGGGAACCTGCACGTTCTCACGCACAGTCATGGTGGGAAACGTCGCGGTAATCTGGAAGGTGCGCCCGACACCGAGCCGCCAGACCGCGCGGGGCTTCTTGCCCACGGTATCCTGACCAAGCAGATGGATCTTGCCGCTGTCCGGTATGTTCTGGCCGTTGAGCATGTCGAAGCACGTGCTCTTGCCGGCCCCGTTGGGACCGATCAGCGCCAGGATTTCACCCGCCGACAGCGAGAACGACACGCCGCGCACGGCGTGAACGCCGCCATAGGATTTGGTCAGCCCTTCGACTGCAAGCAATGTGGGTGCGACGCTCATTCCGCGGTCTCGATTCGTGATGCCAGAGTGGCAGACTTCGACGATTGCGACTGACGCCTTGCGCGAATGGTTTCGATCATGCCGACGATACCCTTGGGGAAGGCAACCACGATCAGCACGATAATCGCGCCAAGCACCAGCTTGGACAGATCCGTCTGACTCACCAGCCAGATGTTGAGAGCCTTGAAGACAATGGCACCGACCACCGCGCCTGATATCGTCTCGACGCCGCCGAGCAGCACCATCACCAGCGCATCCACCGAAAGCGAGATGCCGAGGCTGTCCGGGAAAACGCTACCCTTGAGATACGCGAACAGCGCACCGGCCACGCCCGCGACGGTCCCTGCGATCACGAACGCGGTCCATTGAATGCGTTTGCCGTCAATGCCGATCGCCTCGCTCCGCAGGATGGAATCGCGTGTCGCGCGCAGAGCGTAACCGAACGGCGAGAACACGATGATGCGAAGCGCCACCACAGCCGATGTCGCGATGCCGAGAGACAGCCAGTAGAAACTGGCAGGCTCTGCCGCCCACGCCGCGGGCCAGACACCCAGTATTCCGTTATCGCCGCCGGTCACGCTCACCCACTGGAACGCGATCGACCAGACGATTTGTGCGAAGGCCAGCGTCAGCATCGCAAAGTAGACGCCTGACAGTTGAACTGCGAAAAATCCGAAGATTGCCGCACCGAACAACCCAAACAGCGGCCCGAGCAGCAAGCAAGCAATCATCGGCAGGCCGGCGGCCTTGGCGAAGAATGCGACGCCATAAGCCCCAAGGCCAAAATAGGCAGCATGGCCAAACGACGCCAGGCCGCCCACCGACATCAGGAAATGAAGACTGGCGGCGAAGATCACAAAAATCGCGATCTCAGCGCCGACCGTGAGTGCGTAATTCCCGCCGAACAGCGGAAGCGCAGCCGCGACGATCAGCACGGCCAGCATCGCAAACCGCTCGTTCGTCGTCAGCGGGCGCCACGGACGGATGGTGAGCCCAGGAGTTTTGCGCGCCGGGGCCTCCGGTTTTCCGAACAGGCCCCACGGCCGGACGATGAGGACCGCGGCCATGACAAGAAATACGAGAATAATCGATATCTTCGGGAATATCAGGATCCCGAATGCATTGAGTTCCGAGACCAGCACCGCTGCAACGAACGCGCCGGTGATGCTGCCGAGGCCCCCGATCACGACCACGACGAAGACGTCGACGATAATGCGCGGGTCCATCGCATGATGAACAGCGTCGCGCGGAATTTGCAGCGCGCCGCCGAGCGCCGCCAGGAATACACCCAGCGCGAACACACTGGTGAACAGCCACTTCTGGTTGACACCGAGCGCGGCCACCATGTCGCGGTCCTGCGTCGCCGCGCGAACCAGAATGCCCCAGCGTGTACGCCGGAATAGCAGCCACAACGCACCCAGCACCACAGGGCTAAGCACGATCAGAAAAAGGTCATAGGTTGGAACGTTCTGGCCGAAAAAATCCACTGCACCGCGAAATCCGGGTGCGCGGCGGCCTACGAGATCGTCCGGCCCCCAGATCATGACCACGATATCCTGAACCATCAGTGTCAGACCGAAAGTGGCGAGAAGCTGGAACAGTTCAGGCGACTTATAAATTCGCCGCAGTAACACCATCTCGACCAGCACGCCCAGGACCGCGACGACAAGCGCGGCGACGACAATGCCACCCCAGAATCCCAGCGTACCGGACAGCCGCTCAGTCAGCGTGAACGCAACATAAGCGCCAAGCATGTAGAACGCGCCATGCGCGAAATTCACGATCCGCGTTACGCCGAATATGATCGACAGGCCCGATGCCACGAGAAACAGCGACGCCGCGCTCGCCAGACCGGTCAGGAACTGAACAAAGTAGAAACTCATATGCGATCCAGGGCTGGAAAATGCCGCGGGCGCATCGCGCGCCCGCGGTCGTCAACATCAGTCCTTCGGGCGCAATTTCTCGACTTCCGCGTCGCTCGGGAGGAAGTCCTCGCCCTTGCGATACACAGAGTCGACCATCACGCCCTTGCCGTCCTTCAGCGCTGTCTTGCCGACATAAGCGCCGAGCGTCGATTGATGATCAATCTTGCGAAAGGTGATCTGACCGAACGGCGACGACATCGACAGGCCTTCCGCCGCGGCAATCATCTTTTCCGGGTCGGTCGAGTTGGCCTTGGTGAGAATCGCAGCCGCGGCCTTGATCGTCTGATAGCCGACGATGGAGCCCAGCCGTGGATAATCGTTGAACTTGCCCTGATAGGCTTTCAGGAACGCGTCATGCTCCGGCGTCTTGATGCTGTACCAGGGATAACCGGTGACGATCCAGCCGGACGGCGTTTCTTCCTTCAGCGGATCGAGATATTCCGGCTCGCCGGTGAGGAAGCTCACCACCGACCGATCCTTGAACAGACCGCGGGTGTTGCCCTCGCGGACAAATTTCACGAGGTCCGCACCAAAGGTCACATTGAGAATGGCTTCCGGATTCGAATTGGCAAGCGCCTGTACGATCGGGCCTGCATCGATCTTGCCCTGCGGCGGCCACTGTTCATCGACCCACTGAATATCGGGCCGCTTCGCCGACAGCAGCTTCTTGAAAATGCCGACCGCGGACTGACCGTACTCGTAGTTTGGCGCGATGGTTGCCCATCGCTTCGCAGGCAGCTTGGCGGCCTCATCGACCAGCATCGCCGCCTGCATATAGTTCGACGGGCGCAGGCGGAACGTATAGCGATTGCCCTTCGACCAGGTGATCGCGTCGGTCAAAGGCTCGGCAGCGAGGAAGAACACCTTCTTCTGCTTGGCGAAGTCGCTGACGGCGAGGCCGATGTTGGACAGGAATGTCCCGGTCAGCATCACCACGTTCTCGTTTGAAACCAGTTCGTTCGCTGCGGTCTGCGCATCTGCCGGCTTGCCGCTGTCGTCCTTGGAGATGACGACCAGCTTCTTGCCGTTGATGCCGCCCGCTGCGTTGACCTCCTCAACCGCGAGCTGCCAGCCCTTGCGATACGGCTCGGTGAATGCCGGCAGCAGCGAATAGCTGTTGATCTCGCCGATCTTGATTTCGCCGCTCTGCGCCATGGCGGATGTCGCCATGCCGCTGAGCATCACGCCAAGACCTGCTCCCAAAAACCCTCTCAGAACACGTTTGCTTCGCAACATCCCAGACCTCCAATGTTGGCGAAGCGTCTGCTTCGCCGTGACATCCGTCTATCCCTTCCCTCACTCGGGGATAGTCCGGCAATTCCTCTCGCGTTCAGGAATCAGACAGCCAGCTACCGAAGGCCATCCTCACCCTTGATTTCTTCAATCGTCAGGCCTCCGACACGCGGTAGCGGTCGCCCGCTGTCGGTCACGGCAACCGCAACCATGATTTCGTTGGCGCGCGGTGCGTCGTTGATCTGCACTTCCATGCCATCGAAATGACTACGGACGAACGCCGCGTCCTTATGACCCAGCGGAATATCAAGCACCGTTCCCAGCCCGCCACGCTTTTTGGAAGACGGGATCAGCGCAGCTCCCTTGCCCAGCACCTTGCGCACCGGCGCGCCCATTTTGGGATGCAAGATTGCTGCCGCGTGCTCGAGTTCGCCATTCTCGCCGACGGCCGCCGCCTTGCCGTAGCTTTGCGCCTTGCTGCCTTCAATGCCCAGCGCCGCCACCGCCCTGGCGGCGAGCAACTCGCCCAGTTCCTCACCAATCGCGATGAGAGGCGTCAGATCCTCGACAAACTTTCCGGCAAACGGATTATCGATCACCGCGATCGCCGCCGCGCGGCGGGTCGGCGGCGAAACATCCCGCCCACCTTCCGTCAGCGTTTCCTCGACCACCGTAACGATCTTGCGGATGACGGCACTCATCGCAGTCCATCCTCCCCCTTGATCTCGCTGGCCTTGAGTCCACCGACCCGCGCATGAATCCGCGAACCCGTGGTCATTACAAGTGCAAGAAGCAATTCATCAGCCCGCGGAGAATCGGAGATGCCGACTTCCATCGCATCAAAATGGGACCGCACATAAGATGCGTTGATGTGTGTCACCGGCACGTCAAGCCGGGCACCCGGACCGCCGACCTTCTTGGCAGACGGCACGATAGCTTTCGCTTCGCCGAGGATTTCGCGCATCGCGTAACCTCCAGGCACATGCCACAACGCACCGTGTTCCAGTTCCCCGGCTGAACCGATGATCGCGCCCTTGCCGTAGCCCTGAATAACGGCGGGGTCGCCACCTAGCGCTTTCAACAAAGAGCCCGCCATCGCAACGCCAAGCGGCGTGAGATCATCCATGAATCCGGCGATGTCTTCGACATAACGCCCGGCGAACGGATTGCGGATCACACACAGGATCGCGCCGCGACGAAGTGGCAGCGCCGCCGGCTTTCCACCCTCATGAAAAATCTCTTCAACCAAAGTGGCGCGTTTGCGGATTGCAATCTCAGACATGCATCAGACTTTCAGTTCGGGCCACCGGGCGCTGTAACGGCGCAATACCATCGACGATCCTCAGAGCGGCAACACACGTCTCACCCTGCAGGTGAAGTGCTGCACCATCGATCAGTCCGGCGGCGAGCAACAGGCGCGCGCAATCTGCGCCAGCCTTAAGGGCGACAGCAATATCGTTTGATGACAAATGGCCTACATCCCGGGTGACCAAGCGCGCGCCGAGATCGCTGTCGGGCTGAATATCAGCAGCCGGACGACGGAAAATGGCGCAATGCCCCGACAGATCAACCGAATTGGCGATGATGGTCGCGGCGGCATCGGCCTGCGCAGCGGTTCGCGCCAGAACCGTGACGGCGTCAGCAATCCCGCGTGAGAAACTGCGCCCGCGCCATCCGCTGGTCGCGACGCCGCGTGCCGGGTCGCCCGCGGCAATAACCGTCGTGCCGATCAAGGCCGGTGTATCGGGCCGGTTCACCAGACCGACCGTGAAATGCTCGCCCTTGGCAAGATGCAGCGCGATATCGCCGCCGTTGTTGACATAGGCACGATCGAGATCGGCCGCTTGCGTCATTACACCGAGAATTTCCTCGGCGACGGAACCAGCGACAGCCGCCATCGGCGTGATGAAATGATCGGCAGCAAAAGGTGTGACCGCATCGTGCATGCGGCGCGCGACGATGCCATTCAGGACGCAGACATCAGGCCGCGCGGGCTTTCGCAATTCCGGTAATTCTGCGCAAAGCTCGTCCAGAAGGCCGGTGAACCGATGAACTGCGGCTTCATACGCGACACGAACCATGGCTTCCGCGCCACGCGCCTCCACAATCAGATCGATCGGACCATCCTGCAGGTGAAGCCGCCTGCCGTCCGCCAGCCATCCAATTTGCGGGAGCCGTGTCATGGGCGCGATCTCGGCTCGGAAGGTTGTCGCGGCAATTGACGGATTTCCGTGCTGTCCTTCAATGACGCCAATGGCCGCACATGATCCATGTGGCCGCCGAGCGCGGCATAATCCGAAAGCCGCAGAGTGAACTCGATGGGCGCGACCAGCGCAGGTGTCGGCACGTAGCCAAAGGCTCCTTCCGGAACCTGCGTCACATCGACCATGAAGGTGATGCCGCCGCCCGGCCATACATAAACCGGAGCACCGCCGCAGGTCACCGACGTCAGCGCATCCTTCACGGATCGTGTCAGCCGTACCGGATTGTCGGTGACGCCCGCCCTCAGCGATCCGCCCGCACCGCCCATGAACAGCACAGTGCACAAGGCGGGCTCGCAATTTTCCTGGATACGCTCCACGGACAGCTTGAGGTCGGCAGGAATCTCCTTCTCGACAGGCTTAAGGGCCTCGTCGAGTTCGAAGTATGCCGCGTGCTCGCCGGTGGTGCTGACCATCATCATCCGCATGCCGGGACGTGCAGCTTTGGGATCGAATGGACCCAGCACCGAAAGCGGATCGGATATATTGGTGCCGCCCCAGCCGGTGCCGGGCTCCGCGACCTGGAAATAGCGTCCGGGTGTCGAGCGGCGGCCCTTCATCTTGATGCCGGTGTCGGGAATATCGAGAAGTTTGCCCGCCTGGTGCTCCGACAGAACCCCGGTGATGTGGTCGTCCACCACGACCACTTCGTCGACCTTGCCATGCCACTGCTTGGCGAACATACCGATTGTCGCCGAGCCGCAGCCGACGCGCATGCGTTCTTCGGGAACTCCGTTGACGATCGGCGGATAGCCGGCCTGTACCACCACGGTCGCTCCGCCGTCGATCGTCAGTTCGACAGGTTTGCCGTTGGACAGATCCATCAGCGCGTCACACGTGACGCGCCCTTCTTTCTTCGATCCTCCGGTCAAATGATGCACGCCGCCGAGCGACAGCATCTGCGAGCCATATTCTCCGGTCGTGACGTGCCCCACCGCCTCGCCCTGCACGCGCACCGTCGCGGTTTCAGGCCCGAGATACCGATCGGTATCGATCTTCACCTTGACGCCGCAGTAGCTGAAGATGCCCTCGGTCACCACCGTGACCATATCGACACCGTCGATCTCGGAAGAAACGATGAATGGCGCAGGCTTGTAGTCGGGATAGGTGGTACCGGCGCCAATAGCCGTGACGAAAACGCCGGACTCGTGAACAATCTTGCCGTCCCAATCGCCACCGGCCTGAAAGGGAACCAGCCGGCCACCGTGCGAGACCGTACGCTCGAGCACCACATGCGGATCGACGCGCACGAGTTCGCCATTGTTGTTGGCATAGCGATCGCACGCGCCCGCCGCGCCGGGCTTGATGTAACACATCACCGGGCACGCATCGCAGCGGATCTTGTCCGCGCTGCCGGACGCTGTAACGGAGGTCACCTCGGTTTGCATGACCAAACTCGCGTGCAAGCCAGCGAACTGATGCGCGGCGCCAATGCCGCGAGGATTAGTTCAGTCAGTCCGCATTCGGCATTTTGTTCGTATACGAACGATGTTGCGCGCAGTCCCGAAAGCTGTCAAGCGCCGTCGCGCG